>DASWCX010000240.1:0-8169 GCA_036395815.1 Actinomycetota bacterium
AGCCTCCTCTCGTTCCGTGGTCCTTCGAAGGGATCGTGGAGACGCCGGGCGGAAGCCGCCGGGCTGTTCGTCCTGCTGACCATGGCGACCCTGGCCGTGGTCCGGACCCACCTCCAACTGCTGTTCCTGGTCCTGCCCCTCCTCGGCTGGGCGGCCTGGCGCTTCCAGCAGCGGGGGGCCGCACCGGCCGCGCTGCTCGTGGCGGGGATCGCCACGTGGGCGGCTGCCAGGGGCCTGGGGCCGTTCGGGGGCGGGACGCTCTTCGCCAGGATGCTGACCCTCCAGGCGTTCAACGCGACGGTGGCGTTCACCTCGTTCGTGTTCGCCGCGCTGGTGAGCGAGCGGATGCGCGCGCGCCGGGAGCTCGAACTCGCCGCCGCCGAGCTGGAGACCCGAGTTCGCGAACGGACCTCGGCGCTCTCCAGGGCGAACGAACGGCTGACCCGGGAGATCGCCGTGCGCCGAGAGGTCGAGGGGAAGCTGCGGGAACGCGAGCGTCAGCTCGCGGAGGCGCAAGAGGTCGCCCTGTTCGGGAGCTGGGAGTGGCTCATCCCCGAGGACCGGGTGACGTGGTCGGACGAGATGTACCGGATCCACGGGCACGAGCCGCAGGCCTTCCCCCTGGACCTGGCGAGGGCGGTCGAGCAGGTGGTGGAGGATGACCTGGAGAGGATCCGCCGAAACACGGAGGCGGCCCTACGGGCGGGAGGGAACCGCGACCTCCCCGCAGTCGAGTACCGCATCGTTCGGACGGATCTGGCCGAGCGCGTGCTCCTAGGGAAGGCGAGGCTGATGGTCGGCCCCAAGGGGGAGCCGCGTCGGATGGTCGGGACGGTCCAGGACATCACCGATGAGCGGCAGGCCGAACGAGAGCATCTGATCGCGGCAACGCTGCAACGGAGCCTCCTGCCGGACCGCCTGCCGGAGATCCCCGGCGTGGCGCTGGCGGCCCGGTACGTCCCGGCCACGACCGGGCTCGAGATCGGCGGGGACTGGTACGACGTCCTTCAGCTCCCGAACGGACACGTGGGCGTGGGGATCGGCGACGTCGCCGGCCACGGGTTGCGGGCTGCCTCGACGATGGGCCAGTTGCGGATGGCTCTCCGCGCCTACGCCATGGAGGAGGAATCGCCCGCCAGGGTCGTGATCCAGCTTCACCAGCTGGTCCAGAAGCTGCCCATCTCCGAGATGGCGACGCTCGTCTACCTCGTGTTCGATCCCGACAGCGGGTCGGTGGCGTACGCCAACGCGGGCCACCCTCCACCGCTCGCGATCCCGGCGGAGGGGGATCCCTCTTACCTCCAGGGGGGCCTGGCTCCGCCGCTGGGGGCGGCGCCCGCTCCGAACCTGTACACGGAATCGGTGTTCCCGCTCGCGAACGGGTCGACGCTGCTGCTGTTCACGGACGGGCTGGTGGAGCGTCGCGGCGTGTCGCTCCGGGAGGGCCTCGAGCGGCTTCGGAACGAAGCCCGGGCGGTCGGTCCGGAGCTCGATCTGCTGGCCGACCACCTCCTGGGCTCGTTCCTGGGAAAGGAGGCTGCGGACGACGTCGCGCTCATCGCCATGCGACCGATCGCCTTCGCCGGCGAGCCCCTGCACCTCCGCGTGGCAGCCGAACCGAGGGCGCTGGCGCCTATGCGTCACACGCTCCGCCGGTGGCTCCGATCGGTCGACGCCGAGCCGGAGGAGACGTACGAGATCGTCCTGGCGTGCGGTGAGGCCTGCGCCAACGCCATCCAGCACCCCTACGGGGTCGGCGACGGCGTGGTGGAGGTCGACCTCGACCTGGTGGACGGCGAGGTGCGGGTGACGGTGCGGGACGTCGGGAGGTGGAGGCTCCCGGCTCGTCGGGACGGGGGGCGCGGCCTGAAGCTCATGCGGGGATTCATGGACGAGGTCGAGGTGGAGACCGGGTCGGCGGGGACGGTGGTTCGGATGCGTCGACGGCTTCGGGCGCCCCCTCGGTGAACGACCTCGCTCGAATCGAGGTGGAGCAGGCCGGGGGGCGGTGCATCCTCCGGATCCACGGAGAGATCGACATCTCGAACGCGAGAGATGTCCTGGCGACCATCCAGGGCGCGATCCCGAGCGGCGCGCAGGCGATCGTCGTCGACCTGTCGGAGACGACCTATCTCGACAGCTCCGGCGTGCATCTCCTCGTCCTGCTCGCCGACCGGTCGCGGATCCGACGGCAGGCGGTCAGCCTCGTGGTGCCGCCGGAGGCTCCCGTCCGGGCCCTGCTCGAGGTAGCCGGCGTCCCCACGCTGATCCCAATGCACGACCGCGTGGACGCCGAACACACAGAAGAGTCGGAACCGGGATCTGGACCCCTCGACCGGTGAGCGAGCTTCCTGCAAGCGCATTCGTGTAGCTGGCCCGCCTGGATTCGAACCAGGACTAACTGATCCAGAGTCAGTCGGGCTACCGTTACCCCACGGGCCAGTGGGTGATCCGAAGAGATGCTACACGGCCCGCCAACCCGCGGCTCTCGAACCCCGGCCGGCCCGACGTCGGCCACCAGTTCGACGGGATGCACGCATTTGAAGAATCATGGAACCGACATCGTTCCCAGGTTGGGCGAACGCGAAGGCCGAAAGGAGGGCGGCGATGCGGAAGGTGATCGTGAGCGAGTTCCTGTCCCTCGACGGGGTCATGCAGTCTCCCGGCTATCCGGACGAGGACCCCAGCGGCGGGTTCGAGCACGGCGGCTGGCAGCAGCCGCTCATGGACGACGTGGCGGGCGAGGTGATCATGGCGGCCATGGACGACACCGACGCTCTTCTCCTGGGACGCGTGACCTACCAGATCTTCGCCGGGTACTGGCCCTCGGCCCCGGCTGACGACCCCATGGCCGAGAAGATCAACAGCTTCACCAAGTACGTCGTGTCGACCACCCTGCGCGAGCCCCTCGACTGGAAGGACTCGCACGTGATCTCGGGCGACGTTCCCGCCGAGGTGGGCAGGCTCAAGGAGGGAACCGGGAAGGATATCCAGGTGATCGGGAGCGGCGAGCTCGCCCAGACGCTGATGGCGAACGATCTCGTGGACGAGTACCGGCTGATGATCTACCCCCTCGTCCTGGGCTCCGGGAAGCGTCTGTTCCGGGAAGGGAACCCCCGGACCTCGCTGCGGCTTTTGGGGGGGAAGACCTCGCCCAAGGGCATCCTGATCGCTTCGTACGCGCCGGACCGGTAAGGCGTGGCCACGATGTTCTCCGCAGAGGAGCTGTCCGCGGAGACCGGCGTCTCGGTCGACCGGATCCACTGGATGGTGGCCATCGGCGTCATACGTCCCCGAGAACCCGGACGGTTCACCGCCGCGGATGGCTTCCGGGCGAAGATGCTCGACGCCCTGCTCGAATCCGGCATCTCTCGGGAGCAGTTGGAGACGGCAGCGCGGATCGACAGCCTCCACCTGGAGCACATCGACGACTACGTCCTGGTCGAGCCGAGTTCGCGTTCGGGCCGGACCTTCGCCGATTTCGTCTCCGGCTTCGGCGACCGTGGGGCCCTGATCCCGGCGGTCTACCAGGTCCTGGGCATCCCGCAGCCGGATCCCGAGGCCCACCTCCCGCTGGCGGAAGAAGGGCTGGTGGGGGAATTCGTGGAGGCGTGGAGCCTGGCGCCCGAAGATCGGACCCTGATCCGTGCAGCCCGGATGGTGGCCGAGGGCACCAGGCTGGCGGCGCTCGGGTGGTCGGACCTGTTCGACGAGCAGGTCTCCGGGCCGGCGCGGGAACGGCTCTATCGGGGCGAGCTCGACCGGTTCCCCCCGGAGGTCGGAAAGGCTGCGGCTCGGCTGTTCCGGCTCATCCCGAGAGTCATGACGTGGCTGGAGCAGCGATACGTGGAGCAGCTGGTCGTCGCCGGCATCGTGGAGGGCTTCGAGGAGTTCCTGTCCACCCGAGGACTGGCCCCGGCGCCGAGTCCAGCGCAGCCGCCGGCGGTGGTCTTCGTGGACCTGTCCGGTTACACGCACCTGACCGAAGAGCAGGGAGACGAGACCGCCGTGCGAGCGAGCGTGCTGCTCCAGGAGCGCGCAGAGGCGATCGCGGTCAAGGAGGAGGGAAGGCTGGTCAAAGTGCTCGGCGACGGGGCGATGCTCTCGTTCCGTGATCCCTCCCGGGCCGTATCCGCGGCGGTCCAACTGGTGCGGGAGCTGACCGACGACCTGGGCGTCCCCGCGCACGCGGGGATCAACGCCGGGCCGGTGATCCAGCGAGATCTGGACCTGTTCGGTCGAACGGTCAACCTGGCATCGCGGATCGCGGGACAGGCGGCGCCTGGGGAGGTCGTCGCGTCGTCGGAGGTGGCAGGGCTCGCGGGCGATGGATTCCGGTTCGAGCCGCTCACCGGGGTCACGCTCAAGGGCATCGACGAGCCCGTGACCCTCTACCGGGTGGAGCCCGGGGGAGGGCGATAGGCCGGGGCCGCTCTCTGGGGGCTCCGGCCCAGGGTGGGATGGGGACGTCGACCGAGCGGACCCTTCGCGCCCCTGGGTGGAGGCATCCCGATTGACGGTCGGGATCTCGGCATGCTAGCTTCTGGCCTGCGTGAAACTAGGAATCGTTCCCATTCTTGAACCGAAGGGCGCGTGGAGCACGTTCGCCCCTCGCGCCATCGCCGTCGCCCTGGCCGTCGTGGCCGGTGCGTGCACGTCCGGCAGCTCGAGCGGCAACGACGGGAAGCTCGAGGTGGTGGCGGGGTTCTATCCCCTCGCGGTGGCGGCCACGAAGGTCGGCGGGTCGCTGGTGCACGTGCAGAACCTGACGCCGCCCGGGGTGGAGCCCCACGACCTCGAACTGACGCCGGGCGCCATCGCCGACATCCAGAGCGCCGACTTGGTCCTGTACCTGAGCCACGGGTTCGCTCCAGCGGTCGAGCAGGCCGTGGGAGGCGCCCGGGGAACCACCGTGGATCTCCTCCAGGGGATGCCGCTCGAGGCAGGAGTGCCGGAGGAAGGCCAGCAGGGGTCGGTCACCGATCCACACGTCTGGCTCGATCCGGTCCTCTACCGGCAGGTGGTTGGCCGAACCGAGACGGCGCTGGCGAGGGCGAGACCGGCCGACGCGGCCACCTTCGAGTCGAACGCCAAGGCCTTCGAGGGCGGGCTCGGCCGGCTCGATCAGGAGTATCGATCCGGGCTCACCGGCTGCGCCCGCCGCGTGATCGTCACGTCCCACGCGGCGTTCGGATACCTGGCGGCCCGCTACGGTCTGACCCAGGAGCCCATCAGCGGCCTGTCGCCCGACGCCGAGCCCAGCGCGGACCGGCTGGCCCAGCTCGCCGGTCTGGTGAGGCGAGATGGGGTGACCACGATCTTCACCGAGGAGCTGGTGTCGCCCAAGGTGGCCCAGACCCTGGCCGGAGAGGTCGGCGTGGCCACCGCGGTGCTCAATCCCCTGGAGGGCCTCACGAAGCAGGACGTCTCGGCAGGCCAGGGCTACCTGAGCGTGATGCGGAGCAACCTGAAGACGCTCCAGCACGCCCTGGGCTGTCCGTCGGGCTGAGGCCATGAGCTACGATCTCGGGATCGATTCCCATTCCCGAGATCACGGCCGCACGGTGGACGATGGTCCGCTGGCCGAGGTCGACCACGTCTCCTTCTCCTACGGCGCGAACCCGGTCCTGGAGGACGTGAGCCTCGCCGTGAGCCGGGGGGAGTTCGTGGCCCTGGTCGGCCCGAACGGGTCGGGGAAATCCACGCTGCTGAAGGTTCTGCTCGGCCTGCTGCGGCCGAGCGCCGGCCGGGTGAAGGTCTTCGGGCAGGCCCCCGATCGTCTCACCGAGCGATGGCGCCTCGGGTACGTGCCGCAGCGGCCCGAGCTCACCTCCGAGATCCCGGCCACCGTCGACGAGGTGGTGGCTGCGGGCCGGCTCGCCCGTGGGGGCTGGTGGCGGCGCTTGCGTCCCGCCGATCGGCAGATCATTCGACACGCCATCGAATCGGTGGCCCTCGGGGACATGCGCTCCCGGCCGCTGAACGAATTGTCCGGCGGCCAACAGCAGCGCACCTTCATCGCCAGGGCGTTCGCCAGCGAGCCCCGTCTCCTGGTGCTCGACGAGCCCATCGCGGGGATCGACCGGGAGTCGCAGGATCGGTTCCGCGATTCCCTGACCCACCTCAAGGCCGAGCATGGGGCCGGGGTGCTTCTCGTATCCCACGAGCTGTCGGCCGTGGCCCGCGACCTCGATCGGGTGGTCGTGCTGAAGAATCGAGTCCTGTTCGATGGGCCGCCGGGAGAGCTGATGGCCACCGGGGTGAGCCTGGGCATCCACCGGGAGGACCTTCCGCTGTGGCTGGAGGGCCTGGGATGACCGGGCATCTCGCCCTCCTGCCCCTGCCCCTCCCGTATCCGTTCGAGCTCTCGTTCATGCAGCGGGCGCTCGTGGCCGGGCTGGTGGTCGGGGCCTTCGCTCCCATGATCGGAACGTTCCTGGTGCAGAAGCGGATGTCCCTGATCGGGGACGGGATCGGACACCTCGCCTTCGCCGGTGTGGCGTTCGGCGCCGTGGCCGGGGTCTACCCGCTGTGGACGGCCCTCGCTGTATCGGTGGTGGGGGCGCTCGGCCTGGAGCGGCTGCGAGCGAAGCGACGGGCGTCCGGCGACCTGGCGCTCGCGCTGTTCTTCTACTCGGGGATCGCCCTGGGCATCGTCCTCCTGTCACGGCAGCTGAGCCCCACCAACGTGCTGGTGTACCTGTTCGGACAGATCCTGACCGTCACCGACGGCGAGGTAGTCACCGTTCTCGCCCTGGGCGCGATCGTCGCGGCGGCGATCCTGGGCGTCCGGAGAGCCCTGTTCGCGGTGGTGGCAGACGAGGAATGGGCGACGGTGGCCGGGCTTCCGGTGGGGCTGCTCAACAACCTGCTCGCGGTGACGACCGCCGTGGCCGTGGTGGCGTCCATGCGGGTGGTGGGCATCCTGCTGGTGGCGGGCCTGATGGTCCTGCCGGTGGCCAGCGCCCAGCTGCTCGCCCGATCCTTCCGGGGGACCAT
The DNA here is from genome assembly GCA_036395815.1 of Actinomycetota bacterium. Taxonomy (GTDB): domain Bacteria; phylum Actinomycetota; class UBA4738; order UBA4738; family UBA4738; genus DASWCX01. The sequence goes on from DASWCX010000240.1 coordinate 7,000, forward strand.
GGGCTGGGGCATGACCATCGGCGTGGGCTCCGTCGTGGTCGGGCTCGTGGCGTCGCGCCTGTGGAATCTGGCCTCCGGCGGAACGATCGTGCTGGTGGCGGCGGCCACCTTCGCCGTCGTCGCCGTGATCACCGGGGGCCGGTCGCGGGGCATGCTCCGTGGGCTGGGTCTGCTGAGCGTACCTCCGGCCGGCCAGGCCCGCCCGGAGGGCTCCTCCATTCTCGGCGATTCTCATTCCGGTTGATAGACTCCACTCCGATGACAGCGGATCTGCACGCCGAGGTGGCGGGCCGCCTGCGCCGGGCGGGCCAGCGGTACACGTCGAAGCGACGCGCGCTGGTCGAGATCGTGGCGGCGGCCAGCCGGCCACTGTCCCTCCAGGAGGTGATGTCGAAGCGGCGCGCGCTGGCCCAGAGCTCTGCGTATCGCAACCTCGCCGTCCTGGAGCAGGCCCGGGTGGTCCGGCGCGTCATGACCGGTGAGGACTTCGCCAGGTTCGAGCTCGCCGAGGACCTCTCCGAGCACCACCACCACCTGGTGTGCTCGAACTGCGGATCGGTGAAAGACGTGTCCCTGCCCTCGAACCTCGAACGCCGGATGGAGGGCGCGCTGACCGCAGTGGCAAGCTCGGCCGGTTTCACGCCCGCGGCGCACCGGCTGGACGTCATCGGCATCTGCGGCGACTGCGCCTGAGCCTGAGCCGGCTGGGAGCTTGGACGCCGGCGCGAGATGATTGCGTCGTGAGCTGGTTCGGCAGGCTGTACGCGGCGGCGTACGATCGGCTCTCCGTACGGGTCGACCAGCGCGGGGGCCGGGAACGCCGGCTCGAGGCGGTCGAGGAGGCCGGGGGAGAGGTCCTGGAGATCGGGGCCGGCACCGGAGCGAACTTCGCCCTGTACCGCCGAGCGACCCGGGTGTTGTCGCTCGAGCCGGACCCGGACATGCGGGCCCGGGCCGAAGGCGCCGCCCGGCGAGCGCCCGTTGCGGTCGAGGTGGTCGAGGGCGACGCCACCCGGCTTCCGTTCCCCGACCGGTCCTTTCGACACGGTGGTGGCCAGCCTGGTGCTGTGCTCCGTCCCGGACCCGGCCCGCGCGCTGACGGAGGCGCGTCGGGTGCTCCGGCCCGGCGGCGCGCTCCGGTCCTACGAGCACGTCCGGTCCACCGACCCG
>DASWCX010000241.1:0-6829 GCA_036395815.1 Actinomycetota bacterium
ATTCGTCGCTCGCTGGTCCGACAATGCCCGTCCAGATCGAAAAGGGGGGGAGTCTCGTGTCTGGACAGACCCGCTCCGTGCTCAGGTGGCCGACGGCGATCGCGGTGGTTGCCGCGGCGATCGCCTGGAGCTCCGTCGTACCGGCGGGGGCCATCACCAACAGCGTTTCGATCAACTTCGACGACGTCACCGCTCCATGCGCGTTCAATCAGACAGTTGCCCTCACCAACGAGTATTCGTCCCAGGGCGTCCTGTTCAGGGGACCGGGTCCGATGGACGGCGGCGGGATCCTGAACGAGTGCGGCAACTTCGGAGTGAGTGGCTACAGCGCGCCCAACTTCCTCGCCTTCAACAGCGCGGCCTTCTTCCTGGACGGCGGCATCCCGAGGGGTCCGGAGCTCATCATCTTCACCAGCGGGCTCATGTCCCATGTCCAGATCAACGTCGGGTCCTCACAAGGAGGACTCCTCCGGCTGCAGGCCTACAATTCGAGCAAGCAGCTGATCGCGTCCTCCATGATCACGATGTCGAGCGCGCTCGCAACCGTGAGCGTCGACGTGGTCGGAATCAAGGCCGTCAGGCTCAGGACGGGGACCTCGATCTGGGTGGCGGACGATCTGTCCGCGAGCTAGACGGGCCGCGCAAGGCGGGGTGCGCCCCCGTTGCACGGTTACGCACCGCCTCTTGTCGGACCGGTGAGGAGTCCCGCCACCGATGGCTCCTTCGGCCGATCGAGGAACCGAGCAAGGTCGCCCCTGATGCCGGAGATCGGGGGCCATCTGAGCGTCGGCCAAGCGGCACCGCCGGGTGCAGGCGTCATCGATGGACAGCGAAGGTCTCGGGCCGGCCCCCGGCCGTGGTGAACCGGCTTGGGTCAGCCGAATCGTCGTCGTGTTGGGAAGGAGCTTGGGAAGGGGCCGGGGCTCGGCAGTATCCTTGCCTGAGGGATGCAGGAACAGGACGGCGCGGAGCTGCTCGCCCGGGGGAGGGCGTTTGACGACCTGTCGTACTGGCGCAAGGTCGCCGTCACCGGGTCCGACGCACTCGCGTGGCTGAACGACCTGGTCTCCAGCGACGTCTCTGACCTGGCAGCCGCCCGAGCCAAGCACGCATTGCTCCTGTCCCCAACCGGGCGCATCCAGGCCATGTTCACGGTGGCAATCCCGGAAGCGACCATCGTGCTGATCCAGGATCCCTCCCAGCCCCAGCCGGTGGACGGCGTCCTCTCACGCTACGTTCTTTCCTCGGACGTCCGGTTGGAGGACAGGACCGAAGACCTTGGCCTCTTCGCCTTCCCGGGCTTGGCCATGCCGCCGGACGCGCCGGGAACGGCTTCCTCCGCGCCGTCGTGCCTGGGCGGCGGGGTCGACCTGATCTGCCCGGCGGAGGACCACGATCGGGTGGCCGCCGCCCTGGTCGAGGCCTTTGGGGCCGAAGGGGGCGAGCAGTTGGAGCGGTGGCGGGTGCTGGCCGGAAGGCCGCTGCTCGGCGTGGACGCCCTGGAGGAGGACCTGCCGGTCGAGGCCGGCCTGGACGATCTGGTCTCGTACGACAAGGGCTGCTACCTGGGCCAGGAGGCGGTGGCGAAGGTCAGGAACCTGGGCCATCCGCGCCGGCTGGTGGTGGCCCTCGAGGCGAACGACATGGTGTCGCCCGGTGACGCGGTGCTCGCCGACGGCGCGGAGGTGGGGCAATTGACCAGCGCGGCCCAGGTGGGGGGCCGGGTCCTGGCCATGGCCCGGGTGGCGTGGGAGGCCCGGACCGGCCCGTTCCGGACAGCGACGGGAATCGGCCTCACCTTTCGTCCGGCCTAGAGGAGACGAAAGCGGCCATCGGCCGGACGATCCCGAGCGGAGCGGTCACGAGGTCACGACCACGTTCCCGGTCGACCGGTCGATGGCCACCGGGATGCGTTCGAGCGCCGTCGGGGCGGGCCCCGAGATGGGCCGGCCCCCGTGCGAGGGGTCGAACTCGGCCCCGTGGCAGGGGCAGATCAGGAGGGCGTCGGCCTGGTCCCACTGCACCAGGCAACCGGCGTGGGTGCACACGCGGCTGAACGCCTCCACCGACCGCTCGGCAGGGCGCAGCAGGACGGCGGGGTTGCCGGTGGCCGGATCGGAGAAGGCCACCGCCCCGCCGACCGGGACGCTGTCGAGCTTCGCCACGGTGGTCCCCTGCGCGGTGTGCGCCGAAGCGCTCGGGGAGGAACGGGTGGCGAGCCTTCGCCCGGCGTCGGCTCGGGGGGTTCGGATCCGCGAGGCGGGGGTTCCGGCCAGGGCCGTGGCGCCGGCGCTGAGCAGGAGCGTCCCCAGCCCCACCACGGCGCCCCGGAGGAACTCCCGCCGCCCGTACCCGCCGTCCCTCGCCGCGGCCCGCTGGTGCCTGGTCCCCCGCACCGGGACCCGCCCCGCGGCCTGCTTCGCCTGGAGGTGGCCGACCAGGAGGGCCAGCCAGGCGACCGCGTAGATCGAATCCGAGCCGAGGAAGTAGGGCCGGACGTGCCAGGTCGCCGACAGGAACAGGGACAGGTTCACGGCCAGCCCGAGCGCGGCGAACGCGGTCGGGGCCGCTCCGAGCAGCGTTCCCAGCCCGATCGCGATCTCGAGCAGGGCGATGCCGACCCCGGTCAGAACGGCGACGTGGCCCAGCGCCGACAGGAGCCCGTGGATGGGGCTGCCCCGGGCGAACCCCTGCAGTTGCGTGCCGATGAAATCCGGCGTCCCCGGGTGCAGGAAGTTGGGATCCGCGAACTTCTGGATGCCGGCGTAGACGAAGGTCGCACCGAGGAACGCCCTCAAGATCCGCAGCGGCCAGGACTGGGCTGCCCAGCTGGCGACGACCCCGGTCCGGCCGCGGTGCCGGGCGCGATCCCGCTGCTGGACGAGTCGTTCGGCCCACAGGTCGGGGCGGGTCCGGCGCGCCATGGCTGCTCGGTCACGTCCCACGGGACCTGAGTATCCCCGGGCGCAGTTGGATCACGGTATGGAGAAGTTTGGGAGTTGGTTTGAATCTCATGCTTCGTCCACGAGGGAGCGGGAACATCGGCTCATGCAGCTGCTCCTGGTCGAGGACGAGCGCCAGTTCGCCCACCTGTTGGCCCGAAGGCTGAACGACGCGGGCTACGAGACCTCGTTGGCCTTCAACGGCCGGGAGGGCCTGGAGCGGGCGTCGAGCCACACGTGGGACCTCGCCATCTTCGACGTGATGCTTCCCGAGATGGACGGCGTGACGCTGGCCAGGACGCTGCGGGAACGCGGGTGCCAGATCCCGATCCTCATGCTCACCGCGCGTGACGCGGTAGAGGATCGGGTGAACGGGCTGCGTTCGGGCGCCGACGACTACCTGGTGAAGCCCTTCGCCTTCGCCGAGCTGCTGGCAAGGGTGGAGGCCCTGGCCCGGCGGACCGGCCGGAGCAGCAGGCTTTCCTTCGGCCCGGTCGAGATGGACCTGGCCTCGCACCGGGTCAGCGTGGCCGAAACGCCTGTCGAGCTGACGCCAAAGGAGTTCGACCTCCTCGAGGCCCTCCTCCGAGGCGCGGGACGGGTCCTGACCCGCATGGAGATCAAGGAGTACGTGTGGGGGTTCAGCTTCGACGCCCCGACGAAGGTGGTCGACCTGTACGTGCATTACCTCCGGCGCAAGCTGGCGAAGGCGGGGGCGAGGGACCTGATCCAGACCATCCGTGGCATCGGGTACTCCATCGGGCGATGAAGCTCTTCCGGTCGCTCCGCCTTCGGATGGCACTCTCCCACGGCCTCGTCCTCGGGCTCATCCTGCTGATCCTGGGAGGCGTCGGCTACTTCCTGCTGGCCGAGAGCCTGAACCGGGAGGCCACCAGGGAGGTGCAGGCGGCGGCGCGATCCGAGATCGACCGGGTCTCCGAATCGGGGAAGGCCCTGCCGCCCGCCGACAACGACGTGCCGTCATCGTCCGCCATCCGCCTGGCGGTGGTCCTTCCGGGCGGCCGGGTGGTCGGAGAGGTGAGCGAGGTCCCCTCCTGGCTTCGGCCGCAGGGAGTGCCGGTGGCCACGATCCAGGCGCACGGGGAGGACGTTCGCATCGTGACCCTCGTGATTCGCAGCGGTGGCCGATGGGTCGGCACCATCGTGGCCGGCAAGTCCCTCGAGCCCGAACACGCGCTGCTGACCCGGGTCCGCCTGCTCCTCGTGGGAGGCGGGCTGGTCGCGGTGGTGGCGAGCATCGCGGCCGGATGGTGGCTGTCGGGTCGCGCCTCCCGTCCGGTCCGCCGGGCCTACGAGGCGCAGGCCGCGTTCGCGTCCGACGCCTCGCACGAGCTTCGGACACCCCTGGCGTTCGTGCGCTCGGGCGTGGAGGTCCTTTCGCAGTACGAGCCGCAGCTCGGAACGGAGGTCCTTCGCGAGGTCGGCTACCTCACGTCGATCACGGAGCGACTGCTCGACCTGGCCAGGACCCAGGACGGCGGCCAGGCGCTCCCCGTGCGACGGGTGGCCCTCGAACCGCTGTGTCGCGAGGCGGCCGAACGCGGCCGCCGAGCTCTCGGCATCCGCCTCGACCTGCGCATCCCGGCCGAGCTTGAAGGGATGGCCGATCCGGTGGCGTTCGAGGCCGCGCTCGACGCGATGCTGGAGAACGTCGCGCGCCACGGCGGGGGCGAGGCCACCATCGACGGAGTCACAGACGACGGGCACGTCGTGGTCTCGGTGGTGGACCGCGGACCGGGGCTGTCGCCCGCCCTCCGAGAGCGGGCGTTCGAGCGCTTCGTCCGGGCGGATCCGGCCCGATCCCGGGCGAGCGGCGGCGCGGGCCTCGGCCTGCCGCTGGCCAGGTCGCTGATCGAGGCGCAGCGGGGGCGGGTGTGGCTGGACGAGACGCCCGGAGGTGGCGTCACCGCCCGGATCGAGATCCGCGCTCCGGCGGCAGCCCCCGTTCAGGCGAACGCGGGGACGGCGTCCTCGGGAACCCCGTCGACGTAGGTGACGGTGTTCGACCGGAGCGCCGGCACGCGCGGGCCCGGCAGCACGATCCCCACCAGGTTCAACGGGTCGGCGGCCGAGAGCGTGATGGTCTCGCCGGTCCGCTCCTGCTTCCGCACCGCTCGGAGGGCCTCCACGGCCTCGGGGACCGCGTACTGTTCGCCGCTGAACCCGTTGACGAACCTCCCGCCCCGGATCGTTCCCCGAGCCTCCATCCGCCTCAGCGCCCAGAGCACCTCGCGCCACGGCACCATGTACGTCTCCCTGGCCATCAGGTCGCGGAACACCACCCCCCACCGGGCCAGGAGCTGCTCGGCAAGGGCTTCGGCCAGCTCGTCCGGGTCCTCGGTGGCCTGGGTACCCGGCACCAGCGACCACCGGCCGGCCGACCTCGCCGTGGTACGCGAGCCTGCCCTTCTGAGCCGGGGGCGATGGGGCGCCCGGGACACGGCGCGGCGGGCCAGCAGTGTGCGGACCGCCTCGAAGCCGTCGGCGGTGACCAACCCTCGAGCCACGGCGTCCCACAGGGCCTCTTCGATCTCGTGGGGCATCCGCCGGGTGATCGTGACGAGGTCGGCGGCGAACAGGGCGCCGTGGGCTCGCAGGGCCTCGAGCACGTCGGCCGTCCGCCCGGGCCCCGGCTCCTGAGGCGTTCGGCCTCCCCTGGTCCCCTGGAGCAGCCAGGGCAGATCCTCCCGGATGGCCAGCGTGATCGGGGTGGCCCGCGACGGCGTCATCCCGCTGCGGCGGGGGGTCTCCTCGTCGCCGCCGTTCCGCAACGAGAGCCGACCCCACGTGACGTCGCCGGACAGGCACAGGTCGTCGAGCCGCTCGGCCCGATACGCGTCCACCCGCGAGGACAGGACCTCTCGCTCCCACGCCCCCGCCGCCAGCTCGAAGCCCTGGAGCTGCTCGACCACGGCGAGCACGCCCAGGCGGCCCTCCCGCCGCGTTCCCGGCGCCACATGGTGCCACCGCAGGAGGAACCGCATGAAGTCCCGGGCGGTGACCGGCTCGATCTCGCGCCGTAGCCGCGCCTGCGTGTAGTTGTGGATCCGGGCCAGGAGCCGGCGGGCGCAGAACTCCTCGGGGCCGTCGGCCGAGGCGAAGTGGCCGCGGAAGGCGAAGCCCTCCCCCTCCAGCCGGGCCACCGCGATCGCGACGTCGCCCTCGGGCAGCCCCGTTGCCTCGGCCAGGTCGGCAACGGTCGAGGGGCCCCGATACTCGAGATGCCCCCGCACCATCTCGGCCGCTGCGGCGTCCCGGTCCAGCGGCGCGACGGCGATGGGCGAGCGAAGGTCCGGCTCGACCGCCGCCTCCGGGAACAGGAGCTCGAGCGCGGGTCGCCGTTCGACCGCGCACCACAGCTCCGACTCCGACGTGCGCACCGTGACCGCTCGCCGCTCCTCGACGAGCTCGTCGAACCACGGCCGCCATTCGTCGTTCGGGCGAAGCCCCGAGACCGTCATCAACAGGTCGTGGAGCTCGTCGGCGTCGCGAGGGTCCGGCCGCACCTCCTCGCGAACCCGCTGGATGGCGTCGCGGTCGAGCCGACCCAGGTCGCGCGCCTCCACCGGCAGACCGCGCCGGAGCTGCACCGCACGGCTTCGCCGCTCCTCCAGGGGGGCGTCGTCCAGGTAGGTGAAGGGCCGACCGTTCAGGATCTCGTGCGCGAGCACGGACGGTTCCACAGTGTCGCGGGTGACCACCTCGACCCGGCCGTCTTCGATCCGCGACAGCAGGTCGCGGAGGCCGTCCACGTCCATGGCCTCCCGCAGGCAGTCCTCGAGCGTCTGTCGGACCAGCGGATGGTCGGGGATCTCCATCGGTCCCGGCGCCACGTTCTCCTGGCACGCCGCGAGCGTCGGGAACAC
>DASWCX010000242.1:0-11578 GCA_036395815.1 Actinomycetota bacterium
GGTGTTTCGGCGTCCGGCGGCCCAGCTCGACGGCGTGGGGCTGATGCTCGTGCAGGCCACCGGGCAGACCCTGCCCCCTCCCGAGGAGCCGCAGGTCGAAGCGGTCGCCATCGCCCCAGGCCTGGTCGGCCGGTGGTCGCCGGGCCGGCATCTGCTCGAGTGGGTCGACGCCGGCGTGTACCGGTCGCTGTCCGCTCCGGCCCTCGACCTCCCGACCCTTCTGCGGGTGGCCCGTTCGCTTCGGAGCGCGCCGCGATGAGGCTCGGGCGGGCCCTGGTGCTCCCGGTGGCCCTGGCGGTCGGCCTGGCCGGCGGGATGGTGGCGGGGATCGTTGCCCAGGGCCAGCCGCTCGACGACGTTCCGGATCAGGCCCCCGTGGCGACGAACCCGCCCCCGGTGAACCCCATCGTCCCGGCCACCCTCCTCGCGTGGACCCCCGGCGGCCTGCCGGCGGGATTCGCCGGCCGGGTGTCGAAGCTCTCAGGAGTGGACCATGTCGTGGCCGTCGAGAGCGGCATCGCGTGGCTCTCGCGCTCCTACTCGTCCACGGGGCCGCTCGTGGACCGGCCTCCCCAGGGCCTGGCCATCCCCCTCGAGGTGGCTGCGGCCGCTCCGTCCCGATACGGCCCGTTCCTCGCTCCCGGCGACCGGACGGTGCTCCCGGCCCTGGCGAAGGGCGAGGCCGTGCTCGGCGCCTCCTCGGCGGCGCTCCGGCACCTGGGCGTGGGAGCCGAGCTCCGGTTCGGCCCCCTCAGCCTGCGGGTGGCGGGGATCCTCCCGGACGCCGATGTCGGCGCCCACGAGCTGTTCGTCTCCCGGGCCACCGCCCGGAGGCTCGGGGTGAAGGTCGACCGCTACCTCCTGATCGACCCCGCGGCCGGGACGTCCAGGGAGCGCCTCTCGGCGGGGATCCGGCGGGCCCTGCCGCCCGGCGCGCTGGTCCAGATCCGGGGGCCGGGGGAGACCCCGTACTTCCGCCAGGGCGACGCCGTGCTGCCGCAGGTGAAGATCAAGCAGGTGTTCGGGGAGTTCGCGGCGAAGCCGATCGGAGGGTTCCTGGAGATCGACCCGTCGTGGGTGGCCGCCCATATCGTGACCGCGACCGTCCCCATCCTGGGCACCGTCCGGTGCAATCGTGTCCTCCTGCCCCAGCTGCGCGGGGCCCTGGCCGAGATCCGGTCCGAGGGCCTCTCGTCCCTGCTGGACCCGGCCGACTTCGCCGGGTGCTTCTCGCCCCGGTTCCTGAACCGGATCCCGAATTCGATCATCTCCCACCACTCCTGGGGAATGGCCGTCGACCTCAACGCCCGGGCCAACCCGTTCGGCAGGACCCCGCATCAGGACCCCCGGATCGTGGCCGCCTTCGAGCGGTGGGGCTTCACCTGGGGCGGCCAGTGGCTGCTCCCCGACGGGATGCACTTCGAGTTCTTGCGTTTTCCCTCGTCTGGGTGACGATCCAACTAGGGCTGTTGTGGTTTGCCGTTCGTATATGGGACGATGCCCGCCCGCAGTGCAGTGGTGAGGGCCATAGCGCCCACGTCGTCGTTCGGGGAGCATTCCCTGAATGGGAAGGGGGTTCAGTGAAGAAACGCCTGTTGTTCACCTTGGGGGCGGCCGCCCTGGCTGCCGCCGTGATCGGCCCCATGACTTCGGCCGGAGCGGCGTCGGGCCATGGCGCCCTGCCTTCGGGCCGGACCGGAGTGAAGGGCCTGGCGCAGTTCAACGCGAAGGGCACGGCTCCGTCGAGCCTCAAGCCGGGCATCACGCCCAGCGGCCCGAGGATTCCCGGCGCTCCGAGCGTGGGGGTGAGCTGGGCCGGCATCTCGGACGGGAGCGTCTCCCCGCCCGACCCGAACGGCGCCATCGGGCCGAACAGCTACATGGAGATCATCAACCTCCAGGTGGCGATCTACACGCGCGCCGGCGGCCTGACCGCATCGGCGAACCTGCAGACCCTGACCGGCCACAGCCAGTTCAGCCTGAGCGACCCGATGGTCCTGTGGGACGCGGACACCCAGCGCTTCTACTACAACGTCTGGGACGTCGGCCAGGCCACCATGGCGTGGGGCTTCAGCAAGACCGACAACCCCACCGCCATTCCGAGCAGCTTCTGCAACTACACCTCGAGCTTCGGCTACACGACGAGCGAGTTCCCGGACTACCCGAAGCTCGGCCAGACGAAGAACTTCCTGCTGGTCGGAGTCAACCACTACCCGAGCCTGTCGTCCATGCACGCGGACCGCTCGGACGTCCTGTGGATGAGCAAGCCGCAGGGCAGCGGCCCCATCACCACCTGCCCGGCGTCGAGCACGTTCAAGTCGGGCAAGTTCACCAACGTCCGCAACCAGGACGGGACCCAGGCCTGGACCCCCGTTCCGTCCATCCAGATCGATCCGTCCAAGAACGGGTTCGTGGTCACCTCGTCGGACGTCGAGTGCCCCGATCTCTGCGGGACCGGGCACCTGATCACGGTGCATGCGGTGCGTCCGAACCCGTCGGACCCGACGGTGCCTCAGCTGTTGGTCACCGGGCACTCGATCACCGTGCCCGATTTCGTCGGCCCGAACCAGTCCACGTTCGGGGCGCCACAGAAGAACACCACCAAGCAGCTGAGCGTGCTGGATGGTCGCCTCGAGCACGCCGTGTCCGCCATCGATCCCACCATCGGGAAGATGGTCGTCTGGACCGGCCACGCTGTGATGAAGGGCACCACCAGCACGGAGTTCCGGTGGTACGAGATCAAGCCGACGCCCATTTCGACCCCTTCGCTCGTTCAGTCGGGAACGGTCAGCGATCCGTCCCTGTTCGTGTTCAACGGGGCGGCCTCGCCCGACCGCGCCTGCACCCTCACCACCTGCGCCCACGGGGACTCCGTCGTCATCGGGTTCACCACGTCGTCCTCGACGACGTTCCCCGCCGTCCAGATGGTGTCGAAGATCGGGGCCGGCGCGCAGTCGGCGTTCGTGATGGTCCACGCGGCCACCACGTTCGACAACGACTTCACGTGCAACCCCATCTGCCGGTGGGGTGATTACGGTGGCGCCACCGGGGATCCGACGAAGACGTCGGGTACCCACGGGGAGGTGTGGCTCACGCAGGACACCACCAACGGCACCAACACCACGTGGAACTGGGAGGCCCTGCCGTAAGGGCGGACGTTCCCGAGGATGGGAGGGGAGCCGGGCCGCGAGGCCCGGCTTCTCCCTCTTCCGCCGGAGCCGGTAGGCTGGGGGACGTGCCTGGTTCCCTGCTCAGCAGACGGCGGTTCCTTGCCTCGCTGGGCCTGGCGCTGGTCGGCGTGGCGTGCGGTGGGGGGAAGGGGAAGCCGCCGCCCGTTCCTCCTGCTCCCGGTTCTATCGACGACCTGAAGCGGGACACGGCAAATCTGTCGCTGCTCCTGTCGGCCGACCCCGACAACGGGCTCAACCCCGGCCAGAATCGGCTCGCGTTCGACCTCGCCACGCTCCAGGGCGGTGTGGTCTCGGGAGGGGTGCCCCAGCTGTTCCTTGCCCCGTCGCGCTCGGCGAAGGCCCTGGGCCCGTTCCCGGCGACGTGGTATCCGTTCACCGGGTACGGCGAGACGGGGGACCACTCGCCGAAGAGCCCACTTCCGGGCCTGTACGCGCTCGAGGCGAACGTCCCGTCGACCGGCAACTGGCTGGCCCTGGTCCTGATCGACAACGGGGGGCAGAAGGCGTCCGGCGTGGCCGGCTTCCCGGTGACGACGGCCAAGCTCCCCGCCGCCGTCGGGAGCAAGGCGGTCTCCACACCGACCCCCGTGGCGACGACCGAGGAGAAGCTGAAGGAGATCTGCACCCGGACCCCGCCCGACCACATGCACTCCATCTCGCTGGACGACGCCCTCAAGAACGGGAAGCCCACGGCCGTGTCCTTCGCCACGCCGCTGCTGTGCGAGAGCCAGCTATGCGGCCCGGTGGTGGACGAACACATCCTCGCCTTCGAGAAGATCGGTCCCCGCAAGGCGAACTTCATCCACGTCGAGGAGTTCCTTCCCGGTCCCGACCTGACGCCGCCGCCGGTCTCCCTGGCGGGGCGGTCGCCGGCGTTCAAGGCATGGGGGTTCGAAACCGAGCCGTGGGTGATCGTGATCGACCGCGACGGGATCATCAGGGCCCGGCTCGGCCCCGGCCCCTGCGCGGCCGCCGAGATCGAGGCCGCGCTGGCCCCTTTGCTCTAGCTCCCCCTGTCGCTCTGGGGTACCCTCGCCGGACATGGCCATCACCACCCGGCTGTACTGCGAGGGGCGACTCAAGGAGACGGGGTTCGACCCCGAACGCATCAGCGAGGAGCTGAAGGATCACGCCCAGCTGGTGTGGCTGGACCTCGACGACCCCACGCCCGAGGCGGTGGCCACACTGGGGCGAGAATTCGGCTTCCACGAGCTGGCCCTGGAGGACAGCCTCCACAAGCACCAGCGCCCGAAGATCGACCAGTACGGGTCGTACTTCTTCGTCATCGCGTACGCGGTCTCGCTGGTGGGCGGCGAGCTGGTTGAGCACGAGATCGCCATCTTCGTCGGGCGCAACTACCTGGTGACGGTGCGCAAGCCGCCGGCCTTCGACCTGTCCGAGGTGATCAAGCGGTGGGACGCGCATACGGACCTGGCGGCCGAGGGAGGCGGCTACCTCCTCTACATCCTGCTGGACGAGATCGTGGACGGGTATTTCGACATCCTCGACCAGTACGACGAACGAACCGAGGCGGTGGAGGACGAGGTCTTCGCCGCCACCGCCGGGAACGAAACGCAGGCCAACATCTTCAAGCTGAAGCGGGATCTGCTCGAGTTCCGGCGGTCCATGGCGCCCCTGCGCGACGTCCTCGACGTCATGCAGCGCCGGACCGTCGAGGTGGTGACGCCCCCATTGGAGCCGTACTACCGCGACGTGTACGACCACGTGGTGCGGGCCACGGACTTCGTCGATAGCATCCGGGACATCCTGTCGTCCGCCCTCGAGGCCAACCTGTCGGTCATCAGCAACCGGCTGAACGAGGTGATGAAGAAGCTCACCTCATGGGCCGGCATCGTCCTGGTCCCCACGCTGATCGCCGGGATCTACGGCATGAACTTCGTGAACATGCCCGAGCTCCGATGGCGGTTCGGCTACGCGTGGGCCCTGGGCCTGATGGCGCTGAGCGCGGTCGTGCTGTACCGGATGTTCAAGCGGCGCGACTGGTTGTAGCGAGCGACGCTCCCTCAGCGACGGTCGGACGGCGACGGCGACGGCGACTCCGTGGGGCTGGGCGACGGCGACTCCGTGGGGCTGGGCGACGGCGATGGCGACTCCGTGGGGCTGGGCGACGGCGAGGGGCTGGGAGACGGCGACGGGCTCGGGGACGGCGAAGGGCTCGGGGACGGCCTGGGCGACGGAGAGGGCGAGGGGGCTGGCGGTGGCGGGCCCCCCGATCCGCCGGAGGGTGGGCTCGGGTTGATCCCGGAGGAGAGCAACTCCTGGCCGGTCGGACTGGCGAACGGGCTGGGTTTGGGAGCCGGCTTGGCCGAAGGCGACGTGATCGGTGAGGGGGACGTGGTCGGCGGGGGTGACGGAGCCGTGGTCTGTGCCGCCTGGAACGACACGGTCTCCTGAGGGTGGGTCTTGCCACCCGCAACCATCTGGATCCCGATGGCCCCGATCAACAGGGCCGTGCCCCCCAACTTCGGGAGGGTCCTGTCGAACCGGAGCCCAGCCCAGACAGCCAGGGCTCCCACGACGCCCAGAAGCAAACCGATCGAACCGGCGTGTCCCTTCATCACCGAAACCTTAACCCCGCAGAAGCCTCATGGCCGGAAACCCACCCCATCTTCTTCTCGACCGACCCGGCCACCGATTGTACCCATGCCGAAACCCGGTGCCGGGCTCGTGGGCATGCGACGAGGCTCAATCCCGGGTCCGCGCGATGATCGAGATCAACCCGTTCGGTTCGGAGATCGCGAGATGCACGTCCGAGATGGACTCCAGTCCCTCGCGACGAACGGCGGCCATCAGGTCCTGCTCGGTGAGCTTCTCGGACCGCATCGCGCCGGACTGGACCTCGCCGTCGTGGATCAACACCTTCGGCCGGCCGTTCACCAGGCGTTCGAATCGCCGGCTGCGGAACACCGCGTAGGCGACGGTGAAGTTCGCCGACAACAGCACCAGGGCCCCGATGACCCCGCCCCAGAGCGAGTTGTCGTTGCCGATCATCGCGTTCTGGAGGATGTTCGACAGGGTGAGCAGCACGATGAGGTCGAACGCCGTGAGCTGCCCGAGCTCACGGCGGCCGAACACGCGGATGGCCACCAGCAGGAACGCATAGACCACCACCCCGCGGACGACCTTCTCCTGCCAAGGGACCTGGAGATGGAACAGGTCGGTTCGGATCCGGTGGATCGAGGACACTCCCAACAGGAACGGCTCGCGCCACATCTCGCCTCCCTCCGCAGCCAATGTCCTGGCTCGTGCCGATGGACGCCGCTAGTATCGGGCCGCGATGGGCAGGCCCGTTGGCAGCGCTTCGGAACAGGCCGTGCGGGAGACCGGGGCCGAGACCTGAGGCGGATCGCCGGATTGACGTTCCGGCGGCGCCTTCGTATGGTGTTCTTTCGCTACTGCAGAATATCAACCGAGTTAGTGGAGATATAAACGCACATGCACATCGACGGCTACGTGGCGCTGGCTGGGCTGATCGTCGGCTTCACGGTGGGCCTCACCGGGATGGGCGGCGGAGCGCTCATGACCCCGATCCTGGTCCTGCTGTTCAACGTGCAACCGCTGGCTGCCGTGTCGAGCGACCTGGTCGCGGCCATGGTGATGAAGCCGGTCGGCGCCACCGTGCACTTCCGCCGGGGCACGGTCAACCGGCAGCTGGTGCGGTGGCTGATGATCGGTTCGGTCCCCTCGGCCTTCCTCGGAGTGATCGTGCTCCGCCTGCTCGGGAGCGGCGACCAGATCCAGAACCGGCTGAAGATCATCCTGGGGGTTACGTTGCTGGTGGCCGTGGCGGCCATGGTCGCGAAGGCCTACATGCAATCCCGGCGCATCAGGCGCGAGCTGGTCACCTCGCGTCGAAACGGCTCCACCGGCGCGCCCCCGCCGTTCGTGGTTCGAAAGGGCCCCACCCTGGCCATCGGGATCCTGGGCGGGTTGGTGGTGGGGATGACCTCCGTGGGCTCGGGGTCGCTGATCATCATCGCGCTGATGATGGTCTATCCGTACCTGAGAACCCGAGAGCTGGTCGGGACCGACCTGGCCCAGGCCATCCCGCTGGTGGCGTCGGCCGCCATCGGCCACATCCTGCTCGGCGACTTCCAGCTGGCCCTCACCACCTCGCTCCTGATCGGAAGCATCCCGGGCGTGTACCTGGGGGCCCGGCTCTCGTCGCGGGGGCGGGACAGCCTCATCAGGCCGGCCCTGGTGTTCGTCCTGCTCGCGTCGGGCCTGAAGCTGGTCGACGTGGGGACGGTCCAGCTGGCCGTGATCCTGGCGGTGTTCGCGCTGGTGGCCCTGCCCATCTGGGGCGTGATCGACGCGGCCGCCCGGCCCGCGCACCACTGGGAGGCCAGCGGCTACAGCAAGCGGCTGTGGGTCGGCGCCCAGGCGCTGGGCGCCCCGTTCGGAGTGGGGTTCTGGGCGTCGCTGATGTACTTCCTCAAGACCAAGCGCAAGGTGGAGAAGGCCGGGGTGTACTCGGACGTCGCCGTGGTCGGCGACGAGGTGGGCACCTGAGCTGAGCGGTCCGGCTCAGCCCGCGGCGACCCCCAGCTCCGCCAGGTCCTTCAGGACCTCGGCCGGATGGGCGGGGATGTCCGTCACCCGGTACGCCTTGGCGATCCGGCCCTCCGGGTCGATCAGGTAGGTCCGCCGCTTCGCGTACTCGGGCGACGGCTCCTCCGGGGCTCGCTTCGTCTCGTAGCGTTCGCCCACCGTCCGGTCGACGTCGGAGAGCAGCCGGAACGGGAACCCGTGCTCCTTGGCGAAGGCCCGGTTGTCCTCGGGCCGGTCGAACGAGACGCCCACCACCTCCACGCCGAGCTTCTCGAACTCGGGGGCTCGGTCACGGAACCCCTGGCCCTCGACCGTTCAACCGGCGGTGAAGGCCTTGGGGAACCACCACAGGGCCAGCCACCGGCCCCGGAAGTCCGACAGCGAGACGGGCTCGCCATTCTGGTCGGGCAGGGTGAACTCGGGGGCCGTCGATCCTTCGGCAAGCATGCCGGCGCTCCTCCGCGGTGGACCGGCGGAGTCTACTGCGGCACGCCCGGGATCCGTCCGCGCCGGTCGGGGACCGGGAGGCGTTCGTAGCCCCACAGGCCGTCGAGCCGCTCGGTGCCCGTGGTCTTCTCCAGTCCCTCTGAGACCAGGCGCAGCGCCTCCACCACCCCCGGGACCACCACGATGTGGCCGGCAGCGTCCCGAGGCATGTGCCACCGGAACCCCTGGAGGCTGCCGAGCTCGATCATCGACTCACGCAGCAGGCCGTACAGCGCCCGCAGCCGGAACAGCACCGCCAGCAGCCCGCACGTGGCGAAGAAGCTGTAGGGCTCCAGGGTGGCCAGGCACTCCCGGAGCTCCCCTTCGGTCCCAGGCCGATGGATCCGTCCCGTGAGGTCCTCCCGGTCGCTCTTCGCCGAGCACACCACGGCGTGCGGCCGGACGTCGACGAAGCCCCCCACCGCGAAGTGGTAGTCCCGGTAGTCCTCGAAGGAGCACGCGTTGCCGCTCTCCCGGTGGGCCTCCCGGAGCCACCGGTCGATCGCGTCCCCCTCGGTCACCAGCAGGTCGAGGGGCGCCACGTAGTAGCCGGTCCGGAGCCACCCGATCCCGTCGCGCTCGAAGATCACCGGCGACCCCAGCGAGGTCACCTGCCACGTGGCCCGCAGGACCTGCTCGAGCACCGCCCCGACCGCCTCTCGGCGATGCGGGAACAGGCCGTGCTCCCGCGGCGGCGTGAGGGGCAGGAGGTCGTCGGCGGTCTCCGCCGACGCCAGCACCTGGACGTCCCGGGCCAGCGCGCCGAACTCCCAGGCCCCGACGTCTTCGAAGGTCAGCGTTCGGGAGTGGGCCACGAAGAAGGCCCGGGCGTCGAACCGTGCGGGGTCGACGTAGGGGTCGATGGCATCGACGTCGAGGGTGCGCAGCCGGTGGACCAGGATCAGCAGCGCCAGGGTGTGCATCTCGGCCTGATGCTTGGCCGAGCCCAGGTCCTGGAGGGCCATGGGTTCCAGCCCCGACAGCTGGGTGGCCTGGAGGGAGGGCTGGGACAGGAAGTCCAGGACGTGGCGCGAGTTGTCGGTCTCGGTGTAGTAGCAGATGCCGTCCCGGAACCACGGCGAGAGCCGGTCGTCGCCGAACATCGCCACCCTGGCCATCAGGAGCCCGAGCTCGCCCGCCGACGCCACCCGCATCGACCGATAGAGGGCGTCGGCGTTCGCCACGGTGAAGAACCCGTTCTCCCCGCTCCGGATGGAGTACGAGGGCACCATGGGCTCGCCCCGGTCGAAGGCGACGGGTCCTGCCGGCGGCTCCTCGAGCGGGACCGTGATGGGGGGGAAGGCCCGGATGACCTGTCGGGCCGGCATGGGCCGGCCGTTCCCCCGGCCCGACTTCGTCCCGGCCGGCTGGGCGCCCTTCGAACCCGGGAACACCTCGACCGGCGACTCGAACAGCCTGGCCCGGATCTGGCGGTGCAGCGGGACCGGCTCGCGCACCCGGACCTCGTCGATCCCGATGGCGGCCGCGGTGACGAGCATCTTGATTCCGGCCGAGGCGTACCGGTCGGTGAGCTTCTCCGCGAACCGGTGCTTTTCGGCGATCCGGAGGTCCAGGCCGGCGTGGGCGAAGCCCGATCGGATCACGGCATGGCCGGGATCCTCGGGGCGCTGGTCGTACATGCCGCCCACGCCGGTGGTGTGCGCCATCAGCACGGTGTCCGCCAGCCGCTCCCGGACGTGCGTCAGGTCGTCGCGGAGCGCCTCGACGAACAGCTCCTTCAGCTCCTCCACGTCCCCCGGGCCCAGGCCGGGGACGTGGTCGGCCAGGAGCAGGAGTTCGTCCTGGTGGTAGGCCACTAGGCTGGGGATGGGGATCCCGCTCACGACGGAACGGAACCGTTCGATCCCCTGGGGCAGCAGATGCTCCGAGCGATAGCCCTCCAGGAACCCCGTGAACGGCCGGGACGCGGAGACGGCCTCCCGGAGCGCCTTCCGCGCGGTCTCCGGCGGGAGCTCGGACCCCGAGCCGATCTGCTCGAGGAACTCAGCCACCGCGTTCGGGCGCGCCTCGGGCGGCGCCTGCTGGACCGCCCTGAGGCCCGGAAGGGCGGCCACCTCGAACCGCTCCAGGGCGACGAACACGCCGCTGTGGGTGAGGTATCCGCGACGAACCCTGCGGGGGAGACGGTCCTGGCCGTGCCGCGATTCGACGAACCGGAACAGCCGGCGGGTGAAGGCCTGGATCTCCTCGGCGGTGGTCCCGGTGGCCACCAGGATCGGGACCTGCTCCGGCTCCGGCGCGGCGATGGCGAACATCTCCTCGTACATCGAGAGGAGCTGGAGCACGGCGGTTCCGCCCACCGCCCCGGTTCCCCCCAGCACCATGTGGGCGTCCCCATACCGTTCGCCCGACCGGGCCGCCTCGACCAGCAGAGGCCCCAGCCGCTCCTTCTTGAACCCCATTCGCCTCCGATTCCGTCTCAGGTCCGGCCGATGAGCCGCGACTTCAGCGCGTCGAACTCCTCCGCCGAGATCACGCTGGCCAGTCGGAGGTCCATCAGCTTGGCGATCTCGTCGGCCACCGACCCGCCCGCGGCCCGGGAGGCCCGGGTGGCGGCGTGCACCGCCGTGCACTCGAGCACCGTCCGCTGGACCGCCTCGGGGTGCGGCACGTCGCGGAAGGTGAGCGATCCCGTGCTTCCCGCGGACTCGATCCGCAGGTCGCCGGCCCCGACCAGCCTCCGAACCGGGCTCTGGCGGGTTCGCACGTCGGTGATCCGTTCCAGCGGGATGGCCGATGCCGTGCGGCCCACCAGGCCGGAGCGCCGGATCACCCGGCCCGTGGTGACGGCGTACTCGGCGGTGAGCCAGGTGCCGATGGCCCGGCCCGGCCACAGCGCGAGGGCGGCCGCGGCGGCGCACAGGATGGCGGCGAACGCCCACGTCCCCCAGCGGTACGGCGCGAACAGGACCGCGGCCGCGGCGGCGGCCAGGATGACCGCACCCTCGAGCGCGGGCCTCACCGCGCCGATCCAGTGGGGACGCAGCTCGACCACCAGGTCCTCGTCGTCGCCGAGCAGGCCGGCGGGGAAGCGGAAGGCCCTCACTCCACGCCCATCCACCATTCGACGAACTCGGAGCACCGGCCGTCCGGCTCGAGCCGGATCACCCACAGGTTGCTGTAGTCGGGCAGCTCGGGGTCCGAGTACTCCGTCCAGCCCCGGACGAAGGCCCGGCTGCCGGCGACCCCCAGGAGCTCCCACCGGAACTCCCACGTCCCCGGTTCGTCCCTGCGCCCCAGCCACTCCCGGACGATCGTGTCGCGGCCGGTCCAGGGTTCGCGATGCGGCGCCGTGTAGTAGCGGGCGT
>DASWCX010000243.1:0-2437 GCA_036395815.1 Actinomycetota bacterium
ACGCTCGCCTCGGTGCGAACGTCGAAGGCCGAGAGATCGAGCTGCTCCCCGCACCCTCCCGAGCCCACGAGCACGTGCGTGCCGTCCAACCAGCCGAGCACCCGACTGGGCTCGGATGCATCGGGAAGGACGGGGATCAGCCTGCGGTCGGGCCCACGGACCACGGCCGAGCCGTCGTCGCACGACGTTCCCAACGTGAGTCCCAGGAATCGTCCCGACCGGCTGGGCGGCTGGAACACCGACAGCACCTGCTGGCCCGGGTCGCCTCTCCACAACCAGCGGATGAAGCTGCGATTCGCCAGGTCCAGGGCGAGCACCTCCGGGTGCCCGTCCGCATGCTGGGCCGCGTAGACCAGGCTCCGTCCGTCCGCAGAGAACTCGAGCGCCCCAAACTCGGTCCCCTCCTTGCTGAACACGAGGCGCCTGGGGTCCTCGCCGAGGTTCGAGGAGAGCCAGATCGACTGGCGTCCTTCCTGCTCGGCCACGAACGCCAGCGCGAGGCCGGAGGGGTGATAGGTCACGCTCAGGTACGAGACCCCGTGTAACGGCGAGATGTCGACGATGCCCTTCTGGTCGAGATAGCGCTTGTCGAGCTCCGTCCCGTCGCCTGAGACGAATGCAATAGCCGTCCCCATGGGATGACCCCACGCCGACGGGCCTGGCTGGACGTCGAGGGGAGCTTGGAGGGTCTGCCCGCCGATCGCCTCCATGTGCAGCCCGCCCAGGAGGACCCGGTCCCCGAGCGGGCCCCAGGTGAAGGGCCCGGGGTCACTCACCTCGAACAGGCAGGTGAGCGCTTTGCTCGAGGGATCGAGCGCCCAGGCCCGACCGTCGGCCACGAATGCCACCGTCTGGGTGGGCTCGGAGTGCCGGTCGGCGCACCCGCCTGGGAGTGGTTGGCCCGACGCGAGGAGGGCCCGGACGGTTGGTGTTCCGGTCGGGGATCCCGGACTTGCGGACTGGGTCGGGCCGCCCGTCGTACCGGTCGATGACGTGCAGGCCGCCAGGGCCGCGAACGACACTGCCAGACCGACTCGGAGCCATCCCGATCTCACCGGTACCCCTCGGCCACTGTACCGCCTGACTACCGCCTCGAACGCTCCGTTTCAATGTCCCGTTCGCGCGCAACACTGGCTTGTGGTTCGCTGAGGATCGGATGAGTCAGGTCGAGATCGATTCCGGCCGGGTCTCGCTGCCCGGCGAGCTGACGGTCCCGCCCGACGCCGTCGGGATCGCCGTATTCGCGCACGGTAGCGGCAGCACCCGGCTGTCCCCCCGGAACGTCGCCGTGGCCCGTGCGCTGAACGAACGGGGGATCGCCACGCTGCTGTTCGATCTGCTCACGCTGGCGGAGGCGAACGATCGGGGGAACGTGTTCGATATCGATCTCCTGTCCGATCGGCTGGAGGCCGCCACGCGATGGGCCGCGACCGGGGAGGGATCGGCGGGGCTCCCCGTCGGCCTGTTCGGCGCGAGCACCGGCGCGGCCGCGGCTCTGGTCGTCGCGGCGCGCCTGTCGGCGGGGATCGCCGCAGTTGTCTCTCGCGGAGGGCGCCCCGACCTGGCGGGCGCGGCGATTGAACAGGTCACCGCCCCGACGCTCCTCATCGTCGGGAGCGAAGACCCCGTGGTCGTGGAGGTGAATCGCGAAGCCTTCGGGTCACTCCGGTGCGAGAAGCGGCTGGAGGTGATCCCCCGCGCGGGTCACCTGTTCGAGGAGCCGGGAGCCCTGGAACGCGTCGCCGAGCTGGCCGCGGACTGGTTCCTCCGTCACTTCTAGGCGCACTTCTAGGCGCTGGGTGGGGGAGGCCGTTGCGCGAGGTCCCGGGCGGCGGCGGTCCGCTCGGCGATGCGCGTCATCACGAGCGCGGTGAAGCCCTGGATGTCGTCGAGGGATGACGGGTCGCCCTCGGGCTCGATGGGGGGGCCGAATGCCAGGGCGACGGCGGGTCGGAAGGGGCGGCGGAAGGTCAGCCCGGTCCGGGGCCACCGGGCCTGCGTTCCCCAGATGCCGACGGGGACCACGGGCGCGCCGGCGGCGAGCGCGATGCGGGCCACGCCGGTCCGTCCCCGAAGCATCGGGCCGCCGGCGTCCGGGTTCACGGTGCCCTCGGGGAAGATCCCTGCGACGACACCCGAGCGAACGGTGGCCACCGCCTCGTCCAGGGCCCCGGAGTCGCCCGTCCCTCGGTGGATCGGGATCTGCTTGAAGGTCCGGAGCCAGAAGCCGTGGAACCGCCGGGCGAAGAACTCCGCCGCCACAAGGTACCTGGTGGGGCGGCTCTGCTGCCGTGCCACCACGTACGCAAGCACGATGCCGTCGAGGGCACTGGTGTGGTTGGCCGCCAGGATGGCCGGGCCGGTTCGAGGGATCCGCTCCAACCCGGTTGGCCGGATCCGGAACAGCAGCCGGAGGGCGGGTCCGACCAGGGCGAGG
>DASWCX010000244.1:0-5229 GCA_036395815.1 Actinomycetota bacterium
GAGACTCACTGGGCTTTTCGTTTGCAGGATGCCTCTCGGACGGTCGTTGGCCTGACACCGCCTCTGAGCAGCAGTTTTGCCCTCGTTGCGGGGACAGGATTTGAACCTGTGACCTCTGGGTTATGAGCCCAGCGAGCTACCGGACTGCTCCACCCCGCGCATCGATGGTAGCAGGTCGGGTCGAACCGATCCCTCGCGCTCAGCCCGACGGGGAGACGCTCGGCGTGGGCGTCGGAGTCGGCGACGGCGACGCCGAGAGCTGCGAGGCCTGGTTCACCAGGGCGATGCCCGCCTCGATCTCCTTCTGATAGGTCGCCAGGTCGCCGTTCTTGAGCGCCGCCTCGGCGGCGTCGAAGTGCTGCTTGGCCTGGGCCAGCAGCTGCCCGAGCTGCCCCGTCGGCGGCGGTCCCTGGCCTTGGGTGGGAGGCGGCTGCGTGGGCTGGCCGAACGACGCGTTGATGGCGTCGGACAGCGAGGTCGCGATGGTGGCGTTCCCCCCGTGCACCACCACCACCCGTTTTAGCTGCGGGATGGGGTTCCCCGAGGAGATCACGAAGATCGGCTGCACGTACAGGAACGACTGTTCGATCGGCACCACCAGGAGGTCTCCGAACAGGACGTCCGAGCCCTTCTGGCTCAGCAGGCTGATCTGGGGCGACACGTTGGGGTCCTGGTTGACCAGGCTTCGGACCTGGGACGGCCCGTCGAGGTTCTCTCCGGGCGGGAACTGGAAGGCCGTCAGCTTGCCGTACTGGTCGCCGTCCGAGCCCGCGGTCATGTACGCGATCATCTGGTTCTGCCGGCCGAACGGGGTGAACGGCTGGAACAGCACGAACTGCTCGTCGCTCGTCCCAGGAAGCTTCAGCAGCACGTAGTACGGGCGGAGGGTGCCGCTGGCCACCGAGTTCACCCCGACGCCCGACGGAAGGGCCGACGGCACGTCCCACCGCTCCGCGTTGTTGAAGAACGTCGGCGTGTCGGTGACGTGGTACCGGGCGAACTCGAACGCCTGGGTCTGCAGAAGGTCCTCGGGGTAGCGGAAGTGGGCCACGAGCTCAGCGGGAGCCTGGCTCACGTCCGTGAACAGCTTCGGGAACGCCGACTTCCACACCTGGATGAGGGGATCGGTCGGGTCCACCACGTAGAACCGAACGGAGCCGTCGTACGCGTTCACCACGGCCTTCACCGAGTTCCGGATGTAGTTGATCCGACCGGACAGGTCGCGGTTGGTCACCGACGAGAGCCCCACCCGCTGTGAGTAGGGGTAGAGGTCGGTGGTGGTGTACGCGTCCCAGATGTAGAAGAGATGCCCCCCGACGATTGCGGCGTACGGATCGGCGTCGTACTTCAGGAACGGGGCGGCCTTCTGGATCCGGGTCTTGATGTCCCGGTTGATCATGATCTTGCTGTCCGAACCGATGAGGTTCGAGATCAGCAGGTTGAAGTCCCGGTACCGGTAGGCGAAGGCCAGCCGCCGGAAGAAGCCCCCGACCGCGATGCCCCCCTTGCCGTGGTACTGGGTGAACACGGTCTGGCCGCCCGGGTTCGGATAGTTCAGCTCCTTCTGGTTCGAGTCGGACACGACATAGGGGATGTCGGCGCGCTCGCCGTAGTAGACCTGGGCCCCCGTGCTCGGGTCGAGCGGGATCTGCGCGCCCGGCGCTGGCGGGATGTCCTGGAGCACGAAGTCCGGAGCGCCCGCGGAGGTGGCGGTGTTGACCGTGCTCGCCACGGCGCCGTACCCGTGGGTATAGGTGAGGTGCACGTTCTGCCACGTCTGCACGCCCGGGATCCCGGTCTGGCTGACCTCGCGGGCCGACAGCATCACCATCCGCTCCTGCCCCTGGATGGTGTACCGGTCGACGTCGACGTCGGAGAACTCGTAGTACCGCTGGATCCGCTGGACGGCCTCGTATGTCTGCCGGAGGATGAGTGGGTTCCACAACCGGATGTTCGCCACGGTGGCCTCATTGGCGGACACCTGGTCCGCGGTGAGGTCCGCCACTGGCGTGGTCGACGTGGGCGGGACGTCGATCCCGTAGGCGAACCTGGTCGATTCGATGTTCCGGTCGATGTACCGGGTCTCCTTCTGGAGCTCCTGGGGGGCCACCTGGAACCGTTGGACGGCCGCCGGAACGATGGCCCCGGCCACGATCGAGGTCAGGGCCAGGAGCCCCAGGCCGATGGCCGGCAGGGCCCAGATCCGGTACCGGACGTTGACGAAGAACAGGACGGCGCAGGCCAGGGCGATGAACACCAGGAGCTTGAGGGCCGGGAGCTGGGCGTGGATGTCGGTGTAGGACGCCCCGGTGACCACCCCCCGGGGGGAGACCAGGAGGTCGAACCTGCCGAGGTAGTACCCCCAGGCCTTCACCAGGACGATGAGCCCGAGCAACACGGAGATGTGGGCCCGCACCGCCGGTGTGACCCGCTCCCCGGCGCCCTGGGTCCGGATGTTGCCGGACAAGTAATGGGCCACCACCACGATCACCAGGACGCCGACCAGCGCGGAGAACAGCCAGCCCTGGACGTACTTCTGGAACGGCAGCACGAAGATGTAGAAGGAGGGGTCCCGGTGGAACAGACGGTCGGCGTGCGCCGCCCCGAAGGTGACCGACCCGACCGACCGCCACAACAGGAAGGTCTGCCACTGTTGCGTCGCGGCGATGCCCACGAACAGGGCGATCAGCGCGGCGAACCCCGGGATCAAGTACCGGGCGTAGGGCTCGAAGGCGGCCCGGTAGCGTTCGATGACCTCCTGCTCCGGTGACGGGAACCGGAACCGAGGGGTGATCCGCCTGGCGATGATCAGGTTGACCAGCAGCAGGACGAAGAACGCGAAGCCGAAGATCAGCCCCAAGACCAGCTTGCTCCAGAACACACTCCAGAAGACGCTCGAGAAGTGGACCTCGCGGAACCACAGGATGTCCACGTAGAAGCCCGACAGCCCCGAGAGGATGAAGGCGAGCAGGATCACGGCGGCCACCGTGATGATGGCCCACCGCCGCCGAACCCCCCTCATGGACTGCGCCACGCACACGCTCCTCGCGAGAGCGTCAAGGGTACCCCACCGCCCCCTCGTTCATCGGATGGTCGCGACGGGATCGGGAGCCGCCCTGAGGAGGATCAGGAGCCGCCCTGACGGTGCAGGTACCGGAGGGCGTCCCGGTAGGTCTTCACCGAGACGATGACCATGCCGTGGGCCACGGCCCGGGCCGCCGGGGCGTCCTGTGCGGGGGCGAAGAAGACCGCGGCCCCGGCCCGCTGGGCCGCCACGACCTTCTCCTCCACCCCCCCGATGGGATAGACCTTCCCGTCCGGGCCGATCTCGCCGGTCCCCGCGATCTTGCGGCCGTCCGTCAGGTCGCCCGGCGTGAGCAGGTCCACCAGGCCGAGCGTCCACATCAGGCCGGCCGACGGCCCGCCGATGTCGCCGCTCTCGATGGTGAGGGAGAAGGGGAAGTTCTGGACCGTGCGCACCCCGACGATCCGGCGCTTGAGCTTCGGCTCGTACCTGGGGACCACCGACACCGTGACCGCCCCTCCCGGCCGGCCCCTCACGGTCAAGCGCAACGCCTTCCCCGCGGCACCGGCCACGATCTTCTTCCCGAGATCGTCGGGGCTCCGAACGCTGGCACCGTCGACGGCGACGATCACGTCGCCGGCGAACAGCTTCCCGTCGGCCGGCGCCCCGGGGTCGACCGCCTCCACCAGTGCTCCTGGTCCGTGCTCCGCGGGGTAGTTGGCGAAGCCGGACAGCGCCACGATGGCGGCGTCGATCTTGCTGGTGTCCATCTCGGACCTGGCGACCTGCGTCTCCTGCTCCTGGGTCTCCCCGGGCGCCAGGATGTCCCGCTCGGGAAGGACGGAGGAGGCCGGGTCCAGCCACGCCCCCAGCAGGTCGTACGCGTTCGCCTGCCGGATCGTCACCGCGGTGAGGAGGAGGTGCCCTCCCGACGGGAACGTCTGCGTCCCCGAGACGTGGATGAGCGGCTCCACGTCTCGTGCCGGACCGGGACCGATCACGAAGTAGGGGAGGCGCACCGCGTACGCCACGAAGGCCAACGCCAGGACGGGGATCAGGGCGAGGAGCTTCTTCGACCGCCGCCGCGCCGGGGGGCCCGACGACCAGCCGGAGGAGGGCAAGTCTGGTCGGACGGGAAGCTCTTCGGTGGTCAAGGTGTGAACGCTCCTCGGCTGGGAAACACCCATGGTAGCCCGCGCATCGGCATCGGGAGCGCCCCCGGACATAAGGAAAGGCTCGGCGCCATGATCGGTGGACTCGTGTTCGGGCTGGTGGTGATGTCCCTCGCCCTGCTGGGATGGATGCTGCTCGTGGCGCAGCAACCCGGTCCGGCGGCGGCACGAAGCGGGACAGGACGTGGGCGGTCGATCGAGGAGATCTCGGTGCGGCTGCGCGCGATCGAGCCGTCCGCGGTGGCCCGATCGCTGGGCCTCGCGTCCCGTCGGTGGTCGTCTCGGGCCGCCCGCGAGATCCGCTCCTTCGGTCGCGCGACCTGGCGGTGGACCCTCATGGCGGGGCGGTGGACCCTCATGGCGGGGCGGTGGAGCCAGATGGCCGGACGGTGGATGGTGGCGGCGTTCGTCTCCTACCGGGCCCACCGGCTCGCCGTTCGGGAGGCCCGGGCCCGGATGGCCCTTCCCGAACGGGTCAGGTTCGACCGATCGCTGGTCCAGACGGTGCCGGCAGGCTCGATCTCCGAGCCCCTGCCGGACCTGGAGCCCCGCTGGTCTCGGCTCGTCGCCGCCATCGAGCTCGCCCTGCTGATCGCCGTCACCGGTGGGGCCGTGGCCGGAGCGTTGCTCGGGGCGGCCGCCGTCCTCGCGAAGGCGTTCACCCACTTCCACTCAGGCTGACCGCGCCAAGCGTTCAGTCCAGGTCCGCGGTCAGCTCGCGCACCTCCCGGATCAGCGTCTCCGAGAGCAGATCGTCGCTCCGGAGCCGGCCCTCCAGGTTGTACTCGCCGGCGAAGGCGTCGAGCCCGGCGCGGGTCGGTTCGTCCAGCAACCCGCTGAGCGGGCCGCCGTACTGCCCGAGCGCGCGGAGCCGCCGCTGGAGCTCCTCGACCAGCCCCGGGGAGGCGGGAACAAGCGGGTCGTTCCGCACCAGGTACTCCTGGTCGAACACCGAGAACACCCGCAGCAGCTCCTGCACGGGGTCCTCGTGGTCGTCCACCCTGAGGTCGACGTAGCGGTCGTTCCCCCCGT
>DASWCX010000245.1:0-2245 GCA_036395815.1 Actinomycetota bacterium
CGGGCGGCCGCCGCGTCGGTCCCGATCCTTCGAGCCGTCCCGACCTGCCACAGGGTCAATCCGGCGAGGACCGCCACGGCGGCGCCACCAACGATCCGGAGGGCGGCGCCGCCGGTCAGGACGGAGATCAGGCCGGCCGCCGTCGGGAGTGCGAGCAAGGCGTACGCCGGAGCAGGAACCGGGGCGCGATCCCCGACACGAACACAACGTACTCAACAGCCAGGGTCGAGCCCACCAGGACGGCGCACAGGACCGCGCCCCGACACGGAGAGGAGCGCGTTCGCATCACGGCGGCGACGGCGAGGGCCGCCGTGGTCCCCCACCACAGTGCGCCGGCGAGTGGCACGTGGGGGTGCGCTTCCGGGCCGATGGTCGGCCCGTTCGTGAGGGCGAGGTTCTGGAGCACCCGCTGGCCCACCCCGAGCGCGGTCAGATGGCCGAGGGCGGCGGCCTCGCGCAGCGCCCGTACCGGGCCGCCGAAGCGCACCGACATCTCGACGAGCCAGGCCCCCCACCCGATGGCCAGCCCGGCGCCCAGCGACACCAGCGCGCGGCTGGACGACCGCCGGAACAGGAGAACGTATAGCGCCAACGCCCCGCTCAGCGCCAGGGCGTCACCCGGCCGGACCAGGGCCATCAGGCCGACCAGCACCCCGGCTCCGATCGCGCCCCACCGCGCACCGTCTTCCACTCGCCGAACGAGCGCGCCGGCGGCTCCCACCGCCAGGATGGCGGCCCACAGGTTCGGCATGACCTCCGAGCCGTAGAACAACCCGAGCCACGTGAACCCGAAGAGGAACCCCGCGACCGGCGCGCCCAGGCCGAGGGCCGGCACCCACAGGAGGAAGCTTGCGACGAGGGCGACCGACGACAGGGCGGCCAGGAATACTCGGACCGTCGGGAGAGATCCTCCGGCGAGGGTGATGGGGGCAACCAGGAGCGAGATGCCACGGGCGCGCGAGGGGGCGAACGCGATCGCGGGGACGTCCGGTGTCACCTGCGAGAGGTAGATCGCCTCATCCCACGACGGCGCCCGGTCCGGGGAGAACAGCAGGAGCTGTGCAACCAGGTAGGCCGCACCCACGATGACCAGGAGACGCCGGGCCATCCGCCCGTCCCGGGATCCCGCGCGGCCGGCCATCCGCACCATCATGCCCGACCCCCCAGCTCGGGTCCGAACCTTGCTCCGCCTTCGGTCGAATGACAGCCGAATCCCGTGGGATCCCTCCGCCGTTTCGCGCTCGTGGCCGCCTTCGCCGTCGTGGCCGGGGCCTGCGCGGCCGTGGCCGGGGGTCACCTTCAAGGCCGGGCCGAAGCGACGGGCGGCATCCACACGATCCGACACGTGATCGTGATCATGCAAGAGAACCGGTCGTTCGACTCGTACTTCGGGACGTATCCCGGCGCCGACGGCATCCCCATGGAGAACGGACGGCCGACCGTGTGCGTCCCCGACCCACGGGTCGGCGGGTGCGTCTCGCCGTTCCACGATCCATCCCTGATCAACGAGGGCGGCCCCCATGGCTACGAGGATGCCGTGGCGGACATCGACGGCGGTCGGATGGACGGGTTCGTCGCCAGCGCGTTGGAGGGGCGCCACAGCTTCTGCGGGCAGAACCCGTTCAGCCCGGACTGCACGCAGTTCGTTGGGCGGAAGGGGCAGCCCGATGCCATGGGATGGCACGACGCCCGGGAGATCCCGAACTATTGGGCGTACGCCCAGCACTTCGTCCTGCAGGACCACATGTTCGAGTCGGTCGAATCCTGGAGTCTCCCGTCCCATCTGGCAATGGTCTCCGGCTGGTCGGCGTCGTGTCCGGTTCCCGACGAGGTCCACTTGTGCCGGACGGACCTGTACGAGAAGCCGTACACGAAGAAGGAGCCTGCGGACGACCCGACGCCGTACCAATGGACGGATATCACCTACCTGCTCCACCAGGCCGGGGTGAGCTGGTCCTACTACGTGGCGCCCGGTACCCAGCCGGACTGCCAGGACGAAGGGATGTTCTGCGCCTCCGAGCGGCAAGGAGTGGGCACCCCGGAGATTTGGAACCCGCTCCCCGAGTTCCAGACCGTGCACCAAGACGGTCAGCTCGGCAACATCCAGCCGGTCCGGGAGTTCATGGCGGCAGCGGACACCGGCAGCCTGCCGGCAGTCTCGTGGATCGTTCCGAACGGCACGGTGAGCGAGCATCCGCCCGCGTCGATCGGCGCCGGTCAGGCCTGGGTCACCCGGTTGGTGAAC
>DASWCX010000246.1:0-6534 GCA_036395815.1 Actinomycetota bacterium
GACGGGGGCCTGGGACAGGGTCACGGCGAACTTCGCCGAGGTGGTCCCGGAGTTTCCTTCTCCCACCGCGGTGTCCGCCACCGCGACGTGGAACAGCCCGTCGTCGTCCAGGATGGTGCCGGTGGCTGATGAGTCGGCCACAACGGTGTTGACCGGAGTGGACAGGTTCACCATGAATGTCTCGTTGGTCTCCTTGCGGGTGTCCCCGGTCACCGGCACGGTCACGGTCTTCGTCACGGGGTTCCCCGGGTTCCAGGTAAGAGTGGTTGAGAGCCCCGTGTAGTCGGTGCCGGCGGTGGCCGTCCCGTTGGCGGTGGCCACGTGCACTGAGACGGTCTGCCCGGAGGGGACGGGGGCCGAGATCGAGACGGAGAAGAGGGCCGGCGTGGCCCCGGAGTCGCCCTCCCTCACGTCTGTGTCCGAGATGGAGACCGTGCGGTAGGTGAGCACGGTGATGGAGAAAGGCTGGGTGGCGGCCGGCGGGAAGAACTCGCTGGAGGCCGTCACCGCCCCGGTGTAGGTCCCGGCCCTGGTGGGAGTGCCGGAGAGGACGCCGGTCGAGGAGTTCAGGACGAGCCCGGGCGGGAAGGCCCCCGAGGAGAGCTTGTACGTGCCGGTGGGCAGCCAGCTGTTTGCGTAGATGTGGCGGTAAGCCTGGCCCAGGACCCCGCCGGGGGGCGGGAGACTGGTGAACCG
This sequence comes from Actinomycetota bacterium, assembly GCA_036395815.1. Taxonomy (GTDB): domain Bacteria; phylum Actinomycetota; class UBA4738; order UBA4738; family UBA4738; genus DASWCX01. The sequence continues at coordinate 697 of DASWCX010000246.1, forward strand.
TGGAGCGGCCCCGAGCTGGCCGGCGCTGTTGCTCCCCCAGCAGGCCATGGTGCCGTTGGTCTTCATCCCGCAGGTGTGCTCCCCCCCGCCGCTCACCGCTGTGAATGTGCCAGGGGGCGGGGAGGACTGGCCGTAGGCGTTACTCCCCCAGCAGGCCACGGTGCCGTCGGTCCTGATGCCGCAGTTGTACAGAGCGACTGAGCTCACCTGGGTGAACGTGCCCGGTGGCGCGTTGAGCTGGCCGTGGCCGTTGTATCCCCAGCAGGCAACGGTGCCGTCGGTCCCGATGCCGCAGGTGTGGAAGTTACCCGCGCTCACCGCCGTGAACGTACCCGCTGGAGGCGTAGACTCCCCGTCGCCGTTGTATCCCCAGCAGGCCACGGTGCCGTCGGTCTTCACCCCGCAGGTGTGCCTGTAACCGGCGCTCACTTCGGTAAAGGTGCCGGGGGGCGGGGAGGACTGGCCGTCGCCGTTCTCCCCCCAGCAGGCCACTGTTCCGTCGGTCTTGAGGCCGCAATTGTGATAGTTGCCCCCGCTGACCTCGGTGAACGTGCCCGCCGGCGGGGTGGATACATTGTTGACATTGGATCCCCAGCAGGCCACGGTGCCGTCGGTCCTGATGCCGCAGGTGTGGAAATTACCAGCGCTCACTGCGGTGAACGTGCCGGAGGGAGGGGCGGACTGGCCGTCGCTGTTGCTCCCCCAGCAGGCAACGGTGCCGTCAGTCCTGATCCCGCACGTGTGGCCGTACCCCGCCGTCACGGCCCGGGTGTCGAACGTGCCGGCGGGCGGGGAAGTCTGGCCGGAGGCGTTGAGCCCCCAGCAGGCGACGATGCCGGCAGTCCTGACCGCGCATGTATGGTAGCCGCCCGCGCTGACCTCGGTGAACGTGCCCCCGGGCGGGGTGGACTGCCCGGAGAAGTTGTACCCCCAGCAGGCTAGGGTGCCGTCGGTCCTCACCCCACAGGTGTGGCTTCCCCCGGCACTCACCTCGGTGAACGTGCCGGCGGGCGGGGAGGACTGGCCGACGCCGTTTTGTCCCCAGCAGGCCACGGTGCCGGCGGTCCCCACCCCGCAGGCGTGGTAGGTGCCCGCGCTCACCTCGGTGAACGTGCCCGCGGGCGGGGTGGACTGGCCGAAGCTATTGTCACCCCAGCAGGCCACGGTTCCGTCGGTCCTGATCCCGCAGGTGTACACGCCTCCCGCGCTCACCTCGGTGAACGTGCCAGAGGGCGGTGTGGACTGGAGGGAGCCGTTGGCCCCCCAGCAGGCCAAGGTGCCGTCGGTCTTCACCCCGCAACTGTGGGAGTGAGGTTGGGACCCTCCTCTGCCCCCCGCGCTCACCTCGGTGAACGTCCCCGAGGGCGGGGCGGACTGGCCCTCGGAGTTGTCCCCCCAGCAGGCCACGGTGCCGTCGGTCTTGATCGCGCAGGTATGCCGGAGACCCGCGCTGACCTCGGTGAAGGTGCCCGAGGGCGGGGTGGACTGGGTGTAGGTGTTGTCCCCCCAGCAGGCCACGACTCCGGTGGTCCGGATGCCACAGGTGTGGGTGCCGCCTGCGTCCAGGGAGCCGGCCACCGTCCCTTCGGGCAGGGTGGAGATGGCTCCCCGGGCCGAGGCGAAGGCCGGGACCAGGACCGCGATGAAGGCGCCCAGGACGATGGCCGCGAGCAGAGCCCGGGCGGACCTTCCTCCTGCACTTGCGCGACGGTGCGTGGCAAAGATCGATCGACCCGCGTCCATGACCCCCCGCTTCCGGCCTGATGGTCTCGTGTGCTTTTCCGAGGATTCGCGGCAATGGAAGCACGGGCCAGATCGCCCGGTCAATGGCACGCGTTGACTCACAAAGAATGTCCTCGAACTCCACCCCTCGCCTCAAATGGAAATGTCCTCCACCCTCCACGCTCGCGGGCGGTCAACGCGGCGAGGGAGGGGACTTCCGGTGGGGCTGTCCATGGCGCAGAGGAAGGCAGTGACGAAGGAGATGGCCAAGCGGTACCAGCGGGGATCGAGAACGGCCAAGACCCTCATGCTCGACGAGCTGTGCGCCCTCACGGGGTGGACCCGCCGCCACGCCAGACGCGCTTTTGTACGAGGCCATCCATCCGCCGCCGGCGACGGGTGCCCGGCGAGGGAGGCCGCCCACCTATGGAGAGGACGTCAAACGGGCCCTCCGCAAGGTGTGGGCGATCCTCGACGGGCCCTCGGGCAAGCGCCTGGCTCCGTTCCTCCCCGAGATCGTCGAGGCACTGGAACGCCACGACGAGCTCGTCCTGCCGGGAGCACTTAAGGACAAGCTCCTGGGGATCTCCGCGGCGACCATCGATCGGGTACTTGCCCCCGAGCGCCGGCGTCTCCAGCTCAAGGGGCGCTCCGGGACCACGCCGGGGGCGCTGCTCAAAGGCCAGATCCCCATCCGGACCTTCGCCGAGTGGGACGAGGCCCGTCCCGGGTTCTTCGAGGTGGACCTCGTGGCCCACGACGGCGGCGATGTCCGCGGCGTGTACTGCTACACGCTCACGCTCACCGACGTCTGCACCGGCTGGACCGAGACGAGGGCCCTTCGCAACCGGGCCCACCGATGGGTGCTGGAGGCCATGCCGGCTCTCCAGCGGGACCTGCCGGTTCCCATGCTGGGCTTCGACTCCGACAACGGATCCGAGTTCATCAACGGCGACCTGTACACCTGGCTCACCCAGCGCAAGATCACCTTCACCAGGACCAGGCCCTACCGCAAGAACGACAACTGCTTCGTCGAGCAGAAGAACGGCGCCGTCGTTCGCCAGGCCGTGGGGTACCTGCGCTACGACACCGATGCCGAGTTCCGAGTGCTCGAAGAGCTGTACGCATCGCTGCGGATGTACGTCAACTTCTTCCAACCGCAGATGCACCTGGTTGAGAAGAGCAGGGAGGGGGCCAAGGTCCCACCGGCGCCACGACCGAGCCCTGACCCCCCACCATCGGATGATCGGCTCACCCCTTGTACCGGAGGAGGCGAAGGACCGGCTGCGGGAGATCTATCTGGGTCTGAACCGGTGGCGCTCCGTCGTCACATCACCACCCTGCAGGCCCGGCTGCTCGAGCTCAGCAAGCTGAAGGAGGAGATCCGACGAAAGGAGGTGAGGACGCCACCGGAGCACCCCTGGAGGACATTTGTTGTGAGGCAACGGGGGAACGGCTCGAGGACATCTTGATCTGAGGCAACTAGTGGCAAAGGCTGACGGTTCAAGAACATCTCCAGCCATCTTCGACAGGTGGTGGGCATAGCGGATTGAGGCCGGATGGAGATGCTTCCATGCGATCCCATGCCGCGGAGAGCGCGCGCGTCGAGCAGGCGAAGCGCAACCTGGGTCACGCCCGCGGCGCATACCTCGCGTCGATGGCTGAGATCTACGCGGCCTGCCACGGCGTCCTTCGGCCACCCGCCGCGTCGACGGGCTAGTGCGCACGCTCGGCATCGAGGGCATCTCCAAGTCCCAGGTGTCCGAGCTGGCCCGCTCCCTCGACGAGGCCGTCGCGGCGTTCCGGTCCCGCCCCCTCGACGCCGGGCCGTACACGTACCTGTGGCTGGATGCCCTGGTCCTGAAGTGCCGGGAGGGCGGCCGCATCGCCAACGTCTCGGCCGTGGTGGCCACCTCGGTGAACGCAGATGGGTACCGGGAGATCCTCGGCCTGGATGTGCTGACCACCGAGGACGGCGCGGGGTGGACCGCATTCCTCCGGGACCTGGTGGCCCGAGGCCTCACCGGCATCCGCCTCGCGATCTCCGACGACCAACGGGGGCTCGTGGAGGCCGTCGCGGCGGTGCTGCCGGGATCGTCGTGGCAACGGTGCCGAACCCAATTCGTGCGGAACCTCCTGATCGGAAAATGACTCCCCCTACGACGAGCACACGTCAGCGGCTCGGGGGAAAGCCCCGAGATCAGGCGAGCGGAGGTTGTGGTCGATCAGGCCGCGGCCGGGGTGAGGATGACCTTGTGTCCGAGGACCTCCAGCTGGTGGACCAGGTTGCGGGTTCTGCGGTCTTTGTTCACGGCGGTGGCGTAGAAGTCGGATCCGAGGTCGTGGAAGCGGGCGGTGGGGTCGGCCAGCAGGTGCCACACGATCACGAGGATGGACCGGGCCACGGCGACCAGGGCCTTGAGCTTGCCGCGGCGCTTGACCAGGCGCCGGTAGCGATCGCCAAGAAAGGTGTCGGTCTTGGCCGCGGCAGTGGCCGCCTCGCCGAGGATGCCCTTGAGGTAGGGGTTGCCCTTGCCGGTCTTGCCCCCTCGGCGCTTCGGCCCGGACTGGACGGTGCGCGGGGACAGCTTGGCCCACGACACCAGATGGCCGGCGGTGGGGAACTGGGCCATGTCGAGGCCGACCTCCGCGATGATGGTCTGAGCGGCGCGGACCCCGATCCCGGAGATCTCGTCCAGCCGGGCCACCGCATCGAGGGGGGCCGCGTCCGGGTCCGGGGCCCCCGAGCCCGAGCTGGTGCCGGTGGGGGGTGCCTGGGCCGCGGGGATCGCCGCGATGAGTTCTTCGATGCGGGAGGTCAGCGCGTCGATCTTGGTGGTCAGGGCATCGACCTGGTCAAGCAGCATCCGGGCCAGCTCGGCGTGGTGATCGTCGAACCGGCCGGTCAGGGCCTCCACCAGCGCGGCGTGCTTGACCCGCAGGCTGCCCCTGGCCAGGACGGAGAGGACGATGGGATCGCGCTCCCCGGCGACGAGGGCCTCGATCATGGCCCGGCCGGACACCCCGAAGATGTCGGTGGCCACCGTGGACAGCTTGATCAGGGCGTCCTCGAGGAGCTTCTCCATGCGCTGCTTGTACCGGGACCGCTCCTCGGTGAGGTCCACCCGCAGCCGGGTGTAGTCCCGGAGCTGGCGGATGGGCTCGGGAGGGACGAACGAGGGCCTGAGCATCCCCCGCTCGTTGAGCTTGGCCAGCCACACCGCGTCGAGCTTGTCGGTCTTGGGCCGTCCCGGGACCTGCTTGACGTTCCGGGCGTTGATGAGCCAGGTGGTGAGGCCCCGGGCCTGGAGCAGGTACACGAACGGCCGCCAGTAGTCCGACGTCGACTCGACAACGATGCGCTCGATGCCCGCCCCGGCCAGGTCCTCGGCCAGGCCCATGATGGCGTTGGTGGTGGCCGCTACGTCCCACACCTTGGTCAGCCGCCGGCCCGCGATGGAGGGGTGCGGGACCCTCGTGCACACCTTCCCCGAGGCCTTGGCCACGTCGATCGCGGCCACCCGCTCCACGATCTCCTCGTGGTCCTCGGCGTCGATCTCCTGCACGTGATGCGTCACGCCACCACCTCCTCCCTCCCCGACGGATACAGGTGGGGTGTCCGGGGGCCTCGGTCAGGGAACCGAAATTCTGATCGGCGTGCTCGAAGCAACAGTGCGCGACCCTTCTGGTCGGGCCCCGGCGCCAGACTGAGATACGGGGTTCAACTCCCAAGGAAGCGTCGGCGTCGCGGGCATCCCGGCCCCATTTTCACGCCGGCACCGGCGTCCCGTCAGGGATATGGAGACTGAGACGAAAATGCCCCTGAGCGCGATGACCTCGGGCACGCGTTAGCGGTCGGGCGCACGCCCGACACGAAGCCGAAGGAGCGAGCGCTCAGGCGGCAGGCTCCAGGGTGACCTTGTGCCCCAACGCCTCCAGCTGGCGAACGAGGTAATGCTCCCGGGTCTTGGCGTCCTCACGGCGTGCAAAGTAGTCGGCCCCGAGGTCCTGGTAGTCGGTGTGGTTGGCGAGCAGGTGCCAGGCGATCACGAGCATGGTGTGGGCCACGGCGAAGATGGCTTTGCCCTCGCCCTTCTTGCCGAAGCGCCGGAGGAA
>DASWCX010000247.1:0-4407 GCA_036395815.1 Actinomycetota bacterium
CACCGAGAGCACGAGAGACCCGAACAGCGCGGCCCACGCGGCCAGCCTTCGTGCCGGTCCCAGCAGATGGGGCCGGCCCCAGCCGTCCTGCCACAGGGCCATGGTGCCCAGGACGAAGGCCGGGAGGAGGACCACGATCAAGAGCGAGTCGACCGCCACCGTGAGCGCCCGCGCGTACCCGACGCCGGCGACGTGTGCGGCCGAGGCAATCTGCACGTCGTCCTTGATCCGGATCCCGTATCCCACGGCGAGCAGGCCGGCGGACCCAGCGGTGATGATCGACAGGAGGATCTTCGGCACGCTCCGCCGCGGCCGCGCAGGAGACGGCGGTTGTCCGACGTCCAGTTCGAGGATCGCGCTCATCGGGGCCTCGCGGGTGGCCCGGTTGATTCCTAGTTGGAGCCGGCTCCGGGCACGGCGTAGCGCACTGATCGCCACAGTCCGACGGCCTGGTCGATCCTCGCCCTGTCCACGGTGCCCGAGGACCAGACCTCGGTCAACATGTAGTGCTGGCCCTGGCGCGTCCAGTCGATCCTGACCGACCCGCCCCGATCGGCGTGCTCGACCCGGACCTGGGCGGTGACCGCCCCGCGCACGATCCGGCGGTCGGGGGTGCCGGAGAGGGTAAACGCACCTCCTGATCGGAGGCTCACGCCCTCGGTCAGGAGGAACCGCTGTTCGGATGCGTACCCGATGCCGTGGAGATCGAGCACCACGACCTTCGGGCCGGGCTGCAGCGGGATCCAGGCCACCGGATAGCCGCCCAGATCCGCGGCCCGATTCGCGCAGGCCTCGGTGACGGAGCCCTGGCACACGATGGCCGAGGCAGCGTAGATCCTGTCGGGCGTGGGGACCTCCGCCATGGCGAACGAAGCGTTGATCACGAGGTGGGTGGCGTACCGCGCGGAGGCCTGGGCCGCCCCGAAGGCAGCGACCATCGAGATGGCGAGCACGGCCACGACACGGAGGCCCACGTCTCGATAGGGATTCCCTCGTAGCACCAGCCCGATCCCGATGGCGATGAGCACGAGCACCATCGCATCCGTGATCGCACCGGCCCGCCGGGGTCCGGAGGTGAGCGGGCCGAAGGCGCCGGGGATGAGCAGGTGGGCCGCCACCAGAACGTGCGCGAACATCGCCGCCCACACAGCCGATCGCTTGACCGGTCCCACCAGGGATCCCCGGCCCCAGCCGTGCTCCCAGAGAGCCCAGGTGGCGGTGAATCCGATCGCTCCGAGGAAGGCCAGGGCGAGGAAGTCGACAGCCACCGGAGCCCATGCCCCGGCTCCGGCTCCGGCGCCCTGTCCAAGCCCGGCCACCCGCAGGCCGTCGGAGATGACGGCGAACGATGCCACCCCCACGATCGCGGTCTCCACGGCGAGACCGGCGGCCATGCCGATCTTCAGGGGGCTGCGCCTGGGCGCAACGGCAGCAAGGCGGAATCCGACGGTCGAGTCCAAGGAACCCTCGCCGAATGCTTCGGCATTCGATGGGGCGAAACTTGAGCCCTCAGGACGCCTGTTGGCGGTCTCCCGGCGGCGGGGGACGTTCCCGCGTTCTCGCCGAGGGGTCGAATTCGACCTCGACCCGCTCCTGGTCGACGCGCTCCTCGGCCTGGGCGGCCTGCTCCATGGTTCGCTCGTCCGCGTCGGACAGGGGAGGCTCCTGGAGCGAGCGAGGCCACAGGTGCTCGACCCTCACCACGTTGATCTCTGCGCAGAGCAGCGTGACCTGGGCTCCGAGATAGATCCAGACCAGGAGGCCGATCACGATGGCGAAGGTCCCGTAGACGTTCGTGGCGCCTTTGAGCTGGTGCGTGACGTAATAGCCGCCCACGGTCTGCAGGACCGTCCACAGCATCGCGGCGACGATGGCCCCGGGGAGGACGTCTCGCCAGCTGAGGTCCCGCGAGGTGAGCACGCGATAGGAGACGGCGAACAGGACGACGTTCAGCAGCAGCGAGACCAGCAGGCCGGCCACCCTGAGCAGAACGTCCAGGACCGAGTTCGTCCCCCCCGACGCGGCGAACCCGCCGGCGAAGGTCGACGCCACCACCACGGTCCCCAGGACCGCCAGCAGCAGCAGGCCCCGGAGCCGTGAGAACAGGAAGTTCGGCCGGTCCTTTCGAGGCACGTCCCACACGACGTTCATGGCGTTCTGGGCCGCCTGGGTCACGCCGAGCCCCGCCCACAGCGTGCCGACGATGCCGACGGCGAGCGCGGCCCCGCTGCCGGAGATCGAATGGATGTTCTTCGAGATGTCGGTGCCGATCACCGGGAAGCTTCTGAGTGCGGAATCGAGGATGCTCTGCTGGAGGCTCGGGTTCCCGCGCAGCAGCAACCCCAGCACGCTGACGAACACCAGCAGCAACGGGAACAGGGAGAAGAACCCGTAGTAGGCGACGAGGGCGGCGAGGTAGCCGGCCTGGTCGTCGCCGAACTTCTTGACCACCGCGTAGGGGAACGCCGTCCACCGCCGGCGCTGCTGGAACGCGTCGACGCGGGCGACGATCCGCTGAACGACGTTCATGGCCTCGGTTGCCCTTTCCCCTCCGGCGGTCGACCGAAGCCTACCCGCGGATCGCGGGGGCCATGTCAGGGCTGGCAGTTCGCCGGCGTGGGCGCGCCGCCCTTGGGGACGACCACGAAGGAGATCTCTCCCGGCTTCACCATGCCGAGGCACTCCCGGGCGTAGCGCTCGAGGTACGACGGATCGCGGAGCTGCGCCACCCGCCGTTCGAGATCGGCGTTCTGCCGCTGGAGCAGCTCCATCTGGTGGTCGAGCCGCCCCAGCCGGGACCGCTGGGCCATGAAGGCCTTGAGGGGCACCACGAGGTAGAACAGGAGGGCCACGACGACCACGGACAGGATCGCGGCCCGGGCCGTGAACCGGGGCCGGGTCCGGATGGCCGCGTCTCCGCCCCCGCGACGGGCTGTCGCGGACGCGGACGTCATCCGTCGTCCCCCTCACGGCGGGGTTGGGCGCCGAACCGCGCGAAGGGGCCGCGGCCCGAATAGCGGGCCGTCTCGCCGAGCGCCTCTTCGATCCGCAGGAGCTGGTTGTACTTGGCGGTTCTCTCCCCCCGGGTGGGCGCCCCGGTCTTGATCTGCCCGGCGTTGGTGGCCACCGACAGGTCGGCGATGGTGGTGTCCTCCGTCTCGCCCGACCGGTGGCTGATGACGACGCCGTAGCTCGCCTCCTTCGCCATCGCGATCACGTCGAGCGTCTCGGTGAGGGTCCCGATCTGGTTGACCTTGATCAGGATGGCGTTGGCGGCGTCCTCCTCGATCCCGCGTTCCAGCCGCTCGGGATCGGTCACGAACACGTCGTCGCCCACGATCTGGATCCGCTCGTCGAGCGCCTCCGTGAGCGCGGTCCAGCCGTCCCAGTCGTCCTCGGCCAGGGGGTCCTCGATCGAGACGATGGGGAACGAATCCACGAGGTTCGAGTAGAACTGGATCATCTCGGCCGAGGTGCGCTCGCGGCCCTCCAGCCGGTACCGCCCATCGACGAAGAACTCCGAGGAGGCCGGGTCCATGGCCAGGGCCACCTCCGAACCCGGCTCGAGGCCGGCCGCCTCGATGGCGCGGACCAGGAGCTCCAGGGCCTCGCCGGCGGTCCCCACGTTCGGGGCGAACCCGCCCTCGTCTCCGACTCCGGTGCCGAGGCCCTTCTCCTTGAGCGCGGCGTGGAGCGCGTGATAGACCTCGGCTCCCCACCGCAGCGCCTCGGAGAACGACACGGCGCCGACCGGAGCCAGCATGAACTCCTGAAGCTCCAGGACGTTGTCCGCGTGAACGCCGCCGTTCACCACGTTCATCAGCGGGACGGGAAGGACGTGGGCCTGCGGCCCGCCCAAGTACCGAAACAGGGGAAGCCCCAGCGAGGCGGCAGCCGCCCTGGCCACCGCCAGGGAGACGCCGAGGACGGCGTTGGCGCCCAACCGGCTCTTGTTCGGCGTGCCGTCCAGCTCCACCAGCAGCCGGTCGATGGCGCGCTGGTCGAGCGCGCTGGCCCCCTCCAGCTCGGGGGCGATCTCGTCGTCGACCGCGGCGCAGGCCCGGAGCACGCCCTTGCCGCCGAAACGGGAGGCGTCTCCGTCGCGGAGCTCGACCGCCTCATGGGAGCCCGTCGACGCGCCCGAGGGCACCGCGGCCATGCCCACGCTGCCGTCGGCCAGCAAGACCTCGACCTCCACGGTCGGATTGCCCCGGGAGTCGAGGATCTCTCTCGCCGCCACGTCCTCGATGATGCTCACGCGGCTGATTCTATGGCCCGGGCCCCCACTCGGGGGCCGAAGGCCCGCGAAATCCACCGGCCCCTGACGCACGTACTACCGCGCTGGAACCTGCAACGACAGGCGTCCCGCCTGGCGGGGCGAGCACCACGCGCAGAGCCACGAAAGAG
>DASWCX010000248.1:0-5649 GCA_036395815.1 Actinomycetota bacterium
TCGACCACGGTGAAGGGCCCGCTCCTCACGCTGGCGGGCACGACGAACTTCTCGCCGGGATAGGGGTGGAGATGCCGGGACCGCCGGTCAGCATCGGATGCGCCGTGATGGTCACGCCGGGAGCGGCGGGGCCTCCGGACAGCGGCGTCATCGTCCAGGTCCCCCAGGCCTCGGTCATGGCCGGCGGGATGCCCCTGGCGGTTTCCGGCACGATCTGCCAGATGGTCAACTCGATCTCGGGTGCCCCGTACCCGCTGGTGATCGGGCCGCTCGGGAGCACGGGGGTCCTGGTGAACGGGATGGCCCTGGTGCGGATGGGCGACAACATCCCCTCACCGCCCGGCATCCTGACGATCCTCGGGCCGCCGGCCGCCCCGTTCGTCATCGACGGGAGTCCTCCGTGAACGGCGCCGATCACCTGGGGCGCGATCTGCTGGCCACCTATGGGTCGCACGACGGCCGGTACGAGGACGTCGACCTGGCCACGGCCGCGCGGGCCGTCCGGGGAGCGACGGTCGCCGACCTCGAGGCGGGCTCGGGGCTCGACAACGCGGTGCAGGCGGTGATCCACCGGATCAAGACCGTGCAGGGGGAGCTGAACGATCTCGGGCACCCCGACTACGGTTCCCGGCACCACGAGCTGATCGGCCAGCCGAACACCGAGCGGAACCGGAACCTGGTCAAGCTGTACATCCTGCAGGCCCTGCCCCTGGAGCCCCGGATCGAGAAGATCCTCAAGGCCGACGTGGTCGCCGACCCACAGCGCGATCGGGTCACCATCGCGCTCACCCTGCGCTTCATCGACGCGGCCGCCCCCCAGGACCTGGTGATCCCGTTCAGCTTCGGAGGGATCGCGTGATCGGCTCCCGAGGGGGACGCGGATGAGCTACGTCGCCGAGCCGTACCAGTTCGTGACCGATCAGGTGCTGACGGCGCTGACCGGGGGTGTGGCCCGGGAGACCCATCGCTTCTTCGCCGGGGCCAACGCGTTCTCCTTCGAGAAGGGCGCCGACGCGGTCATCCCCGAGAGCGTGCGGGCCATCGGGCAGGCGAACGGGGAGTTCTTCTCCTTCGAGCCCCAGCGGGACTTCGCCGTGGGCCAGGACGGCATCCTGAGGTTCCTGGCCTCGGCCGACGATCCGTCGCTCCCCGACAAGGGCGCCACCTGGCCCGACGAGGGCACCGAGTTCTACGTCGGCTACTACCACACGGGGAGCGGGACCGCGCTGCTGACCGACCGGAACGTCGGCAGCCTGACCAGGACCATCGCCGAGGCCTTCGCCCGGGAGCTCGCGGTGCTCCGCCAGCAGCTCGAGATGGTGTATCAGTCGGGGTTCGTCGACACCGCCGAGGGGACCGCCCTCGACATGGTGGTGGCGCTGCTCGGCCTGTCCCGGAAGACCAGGGACTTCGCCTTCGGGACGGTGCGGTTCTCCCGGCCCACCCCGGCGACCGGCGACATCTCCATCCCGGCCGGGACGAAGGTGTCCACCGCCCTCGCCGCGCCCACGGGCAACGGGAGCGGGGGCGCGGGAGCGAAGAGCAAGCCGGTGGCCTTCACCACCACCGAGGACCGAACCCTCCGCCGGGGCCAGCTCACGGTGGAGGTCTCGGTGCGTGCCGAGGAGAAGGGCTCTCGGGGCGTGGTCGACGCCAAGGCCATCACCGTGGTGAACCAGCCCATCCTCGGCATCAACGCGGTGACCAACGACGCGCCCACCGTGTTCGGGGGGGCCGGGGAGGCCGACGAGGAGCTCAGGAGGCGGGCGAAGACCGTGGCGGAGCGGGCCGGGCGAGCCACGCCCCGGGCCCTGGTCAACGTCCTCACCGAACTGTCGGCCATCCGGGAGAACGACGTCAAGGTGGTGGAGGAGCTGGCGCTCCGGCCCGGCGTGGTACAGGTGTTCGTGGCCGCCGACCCCACACTAGACCTCGCCGTCGCGGTGCAGGAGGCGATCCTCGACGCCCGAGCCGCGGGCATCAAGGTGGAGCACAACCTGGAGGCGTTCCTGCCGGCAGCCCCGGACGCCGCGGAGTCGAGCGGGGACCAGAAGGACGACGGCGTGACCGAGGAGGGACCGGCGCCCGACGGGTTCCGCTATCCGCTGTGCGCCGACGTCGTGGTCTTCCCCGAGGACCCCCGCCTGGCCGGCCCAAGCAGGGACGCCATGCAGCAGGCCGTGATGGACGCCGTCTCGGCCTACGTCGACGCGTCCACGGTCGGCGGGACCATCGTGTACAGCCGGGTCTCCGCCGACCTGATGGACATCACGGGGGTCAACGACGTGGTGCTCAACCTGGCCCCGGCCCCCTCCACTCCCGACACACCCTGCGCCGGCAAGCGGAACATCGTGGTGCCGCAGGGACAGCGGGCCGTGATCGATCCGGCCACGGCGATCAAGGTGACCTTCGCCGGCGCCCCCGTGTACTTCGACTTCCAGATGCAGGTCACCCCCAAAGGCGGGAACGACCTCGACGCGATCAGGACGGAGGTCCGCACCCGGCTCGGCGCGTTCTTCGCCGCCAACCCCGATCCGGTGGACGCCACGGGGCTCATCGCGCAGATCGGTGACGGGACCACCTACTCGCTGCTCGCCGACGACCTGTCGTGGACGGCCGAGTACGATCAGGCCGGCCTCATCGTCCGGGAGCCCGGCGGGGCCACGGCCTCCACCTCCATCGCCGAAGGGGACCGGGCGGTTCTCCGCGACATCAGGGTGGAGGCGAAGCCGTGAGCATGACGGTCCAGGACCTCACCGGGCGGCCGGGGAAGATCCTCTCGCGGTTCCCCACGTTCATGCTGGCTCCGCGGCCGGACAAGGTCATCGCCGACGTCGCCGGGGCCCTGGGCCGGGACCTGGACGAGGCCGAGCGGATCATGACCAGGATCCAGCGGGCCCACCGGATCCAGGTCGCCGACGAGGCCGTGGACGTCCTCGGGCTGGGTGCGCTGCTCGACCTCCAGGCGGCCGACTTCTTCATCCTGGGCCGGTTGCACGCCAGCGGCTTCTTCGCCGACCAGGTGGCGGAGGCGGCCGGTGGCCAACCGCTCGCCGATCAGGACCGGGAGCAGCAGGCCTTCGACCTGTTCGTCGGGGAGCTCAAGGACTCGATGACCCGGACCATCCGGGTGCTATTCGAAGGGTGCGGGACCCTGTGGGCGCTGCTGGAGGGGACCGCCATCCTCATCGACGCGGACCGGCTGAGCGACCAGGGACAGGTGGATCCGGGGGCACGGATCATCGAGCACCTGGACGCGGGCCTCCCCCAGGGCGGGTTCGTTCACCGCATCGGGGTGCGCCACCACGTGGTGACGAACGACCAACCGAAGGAGCTGGACGGATCCATCTACCTGGTGGAGAACCCCATCGTCGACCGCCAGACCGAGGACGCGGACCGCCGCGAGCGGGAGCGGTTCCCGGTGAAGCGGGGCGGGTTCTTCGACGACCCGGTGTCGATCCAGATCACCGGGGTGGGCGCTCGCACCGTCAAGCCCATGGTGATCAACCTGGCCACCCACGAGGGCGTGGGATTCAGCGGCGCGCTGTCGGACGGGCAGAAGCTCGTGTTCACGATGGACGGGACGGCCCTGCTGGACGGCCTCGACGCGACGGCGCAGGCCTTCTTCTTCCGCGGCGCCCTGGCCGACGGGTCTCCCTTCGATGGCACCGCGCCGCTCGACGTCGCCGTGGTGTCGGAGCCGGCCCACGCCATGGACCGCAACTTCCCCAGGCCGGCCGTGACGCCCCTGGCCGCGCTGCCCGTTCCCATGCTCATGCTGGGCGAGTCCATGTGGCGGTTCTCCGTGGAGGAGGGGGCCTTCGACGCGTCGGCCTTCGACCTGGCCGTGTACCAGTTGCCCTCGGACCCGGGACAGCTCGCCGCCCTCCCGCCCTCGGGCAAGGTGCAGCTGTCGTGGAAGGAGAACGAGCCGTTCGCGGCGTCCGTCCTCATCCCGGCCGAGCTGAAGTCGCTCGTCGACTCGGGCCTGGTGGACGGCGACCTTCCCACGCTCGTCCGGGCCGGGTTGGAACGGTTCCGCACGGCGGGCGTCCGGGTGGACGTCCAGTACTTCGACAAGGACTGGATCCTGGCCAAGAGCGTGCTCAAGGATCTCGGGTCCCCGCCCGGCCCGGGCGTCGACTTCGACGCCACCATCCCGACGCCCCAGCCGCCGGGCGACGAACAACCGCCGCAACAGTGACCGCGAAGGAGGGACCGATGAACGAGCTCGAGGCACGAGACGGAAGGAGACCGACATGATCACGGCGCCGCTACTGACCGACGTCTCACCCGGTGATCCGATCACCTCGGAGGGTTGGAACAACGTCCTGACGGCTGTCCGGACTGCCTACGACTTCCTGAACCAGCAGCAAGGCACCCTGACCGCCCTGGTTCGGAACCAGGCCGACGGCAACCCCATCCGCGGGGCGGTGGTGACCGTCACGCCGAGCACCGACACCACGCTGCCCACCAGGGCGGGGGTCTTCGCCGGCGGGACCGTCAACGCGTACCTGGTCGAGCCGCTGCTGCCGGGGGCCTACGACGTCGTGGTGGAGGCCGACGGGTTCAACACCGTGACCACGTCGATCACCATGCCCGACACGGGGGAGGGCCTCGCCCTCACGGTGGACATGGCGGTGGCCGAAGCTCGGCTCGGCATGCCCAACGTGTTCGGGCTGCCCCTGTCGCAGGCCTTGGCCCAGATCACCCAGGACGGGTTCACGATCGCCCGGATCATCGACTCCCACGGCACCGACGTCCCGCCCGGCGCCATCCCATCCGAGGTCACCACGGCGTTCGTCCTGGGGCAGTGGCCGTTCGCCGGCGACTTCGTCCCGCTGTCCACGCCCGTGTACCTTCACGTCTCGGCCAAGGCCGAGTTCCTGGACCGGGTGAACGCCCCCGATCTGCGCGGGCTGACGCTGGAGGACGCCAAGACCCTGCTGGAGGCCTCGGGCCTGACGCTGGGCACCACGACCACCGTGGAACCGTGAGGACGACGAGCGAGAGAAGGGAGAGCTGACGATGGCCGCGAAGAGCTCCGGTTCGAGTTCCGCTTCCCTCGGGGGGTCCGGGTTCGAGATCCAGGACGTGTCGAAGGAGATCACGTACCTGCCTCCCCTTTACATCCCGCCCGCTCCGCCACCCGTCAGGGTGATGGTCCAGGACAACACCCAGATCATCGAGAAGGTCGACTTCTCGGGTCTCCTCGGCGCGCTCAAACGGCCCACCCGGACCGTGGTGGTGGGGCAGACCCCCGAGCCCGGCGAGCAGGTGCCTCTGGGAACGCAGGTCACCCTGACCCTCGCGGTCAAGGACACCCTGCCGCTGTCCAACTTCGGGCTGATGGAACAGGTGAGGAGCACGTGGCCCACTGCCGGAGATCTGGTCGGAGCCGTCGAAAAACCGCTGGTCAACCCCCAAACCGATGCCCAGGTGAAGGTGGTCTTCGCGTCGGGCAAGTCGTACGGCGACCTGAGCCAAGCCGACCGGTCGGTGGTGGACGGGTTCATCAACGAACGGGTGGGGCTGCTCTCGGCCGACGACAAGGCCCGGGCGTACGAGGACATCGCTTTCGTCTACGGGCTTTGACCTGCGGGGGACAGAGGAGACAGCGAGGATCGACGATGGCAGCGCAGACGAAGC
>DASWCX010000249.1:0-3108 GCA_036395815.1 Actinomycetota bacterium
CCATACGTTCGGTCTGGCGATAGGGACCGTAATCGCCGCCCACCTCGGGTCCCTCGTCCCAGTCCAGCCCGATCCACCGGAGCGACCCGATCACGATGCCGATGGCCTCGTCCGTCGACCGCTTCCGGTCGGTGTCCTCGATCCGGAGGATGAAGCTTCCCCCGTTGTGCCTGGCGAACAGCCAGTTGAACAGCGCAGTGCGGGCGCTGCCGACGTGGATGGAACCGCTCGGCGCCGGGGCGAACCGGCATCGAACCCGCCCCTCCCCCGCGGGGGCGCCGGCCTCAGACACGTTCGATCACCCCGTTCTCCAGCACCCCGATCCCTTCGATCTCGACCTCCACCCGATCGCCGGCCTCCAGGGGGCCGACGCCGGCGGGGGTTCCGGTCATGATCACGTCTCCGGGCAGCAGCGTCATGACCCGGGTCACGTACTCGATCAGCTCGCCGGGCCCGAAGGCGAGCTGCGACGTCCGCCCGGCCTGGCGGGTCTCCCCGTTCACCCGGCATTCCACCGCCACGTCGCTCGCGTCGAGCTCGGTCTCGATCCAGGGCCCGAGCGGACAGAACCCGTCGAACCCCTTGGCCCGGGTCCATTGGCCGTCTCTTGCCTGGAGGTCCCGGGCCGTCACGTCGTTCCCGCCGGTGTAGCCCAGGATGTAGCGGCCGGCCTCCACCTGCGGCACGGCGCGGGCCAGCCGGCCGATCACCACCGCGAGCTCGGACTCGTGGTGGACGGCTCCGACCCACGACGGCCTCGGGATGTCGTCGCCCGGCCCGATCACGGCGGTCGACGGCTTCATGAAGATCAGGGGCTCCTCGGGGACCTCCCCGCCCATCTCCTGGGCGTGCTCCATGTAGTTCCTGCCGACGCAGACGACCTTCGACGGGAGCACCGGGGCAAGCAATCGCACCTCGGACAGCGGGACCTCTTCCCCGGTGGGCACGGGTTCGTCGAAGAAGGTGCCGAGAAGGGGCCGGACGAACTCGCCGAACAGCGAGCCCGTCGCGATCCTGTCTCCGCGGCGGAACCGGACCAACCTCACCCGCCCGAGGCTACCCCTTCGAGCCCGGGACGTCACCGCGCCGACGGGCGTTCGGCTAGCCTTGGCTCTCCCGTGCCGAGCCACGCGTACCGAGACAGCGAGCCCCGCATCGACCCCACGGCGTTCGTGGCCCCGGGGGCCTGGGTCGTGGGAGACGTCGAGCTCGGCCCGCAGGCCAGCGTGTGGTTCAACGCGGTGATCCGAGGGGACAGCGCGCCCGTTCGGATCGGGGCCAGGACGAACGTCCAGGACCTCGCCGTGCTGCACACCGACCGCGGCAGGCCCTGCGTGGTCGGGGCCGACTGCACCGTCGGGCACTCGGCCATCGTGCACGGCTGCCGGGTCGGCAACGGCTCGCTGATCGGGATGGGCGCCATCGTGTTGTCGAGGGCCGTCATCGGGGAGGAGTCGATCGTGGCGGCCGGAGCCCTGGTCCCCGAGGGCCGGGAATGTCCGCCGCGGTCGCTCCTGGCCGGCGCCCCGGTGAGGCTGATCCGCCGGCTCTCCGACGAGGACCTCGAGCGCCTGATCCGTCCGGGCGTGAGGCACTACCTGGAGTACGCCAAGGTCTACGGTGCCGCCTCGCCCCTCAGCCCGTGACGTGGGTGAGCCAGCCCTGGTACTTCTCGATCTCCCCACTGGTGACGCCCAGGAAGATGCCCTGCAGCTCCTTGGTCACCGGCCCCCGGCCGTTCGCCCCCAGCTGACGGTCGTCGACCTCGCGGATGGGCACCACCTCGGCGGCGGTCCCGGTGAAGAACGCCTCGTCGGCCGCGTAGAGGTCGAAGCGCGAGAGGTTGCGCTCCACGACCTCGTAGCCCTGATCCCGGGCGATGGCAATGATCGAATCGCGGGTGATGCCGTCGAGGCACCCGGCGGAGATCGGCGGTGTGTGGAGCACGCCGTCCTTGACGATGAACACGTTCTCGCCGGAGCCGTCGGTGACGTAGCCGGCGTGATTCAGCATGATGGCCTCGTCGTACCCGCCCTTCAGCGCCTCGACCTTCGCCAGGCTGGAGTTGATGTACTGCCCGGTGGCCTTCGCCATGGGCGGAAGCGTGTTGTGGTCGTTGCGCTTCCACGACGAGATCTTCGCCCGCACGCCCGCCTCCACAGATTCCTCGCCGAGGTACAGCCCCCACGGCCACGCGGCGACGCTCACGTTGACCGGGGCCGGCAACGGGTTCAGCCCCATCTCGGCGTAGCCGCGATAGACGAGCGGCCGGATGTAGCAGGCCGAGAGCCCGTTCTCGCGGATGGTGTCCGCCACGGCATCGACCAGCTCCTCCTGGGTGAACGGGATCTCCATGAAGTACATGTGGGCCGAACGGAACAGCCGGCGGATGTGGTCGTTCAGCCGGAACACGGCCGCTCCGCGCTTCGTGTCGTACGCGCGGACGCCCTCGAACACGCCGCTGCCGTAGTGAAGGCCGTGGCTCAGGATGTGGATCGTGGCGTCGTCCCAGTCGACGAGCCGCCCGTCCATCCAGATCTTCTTCACCGGCTCTATCGGCATCCCGTCCTCCTCCGTGTGGGTCTCGGGGCGGCGAACCGGTCCGCGTGGGGAGGTCCGGGGGCTCGCAGCGGCTCAAGGATACCGATTGCCCTCGGCCCCGGCACGGAAGCGCTCAGGCGGCGGGACCGCGAAGCTCCAGGGCGTGGGCGCGCTTCGCCCCGACGGCCCGTTCGATCTCCGCAAGCTGCTCGGGGAGGATGGGGCTGTCCATGGTGAGGCCCATCAGCGCGAGGCCCCCGGCCTGCTTCCGCCCCACCTCCATGCTGGCGATGTTCACCCCGGCCTGGCCCAGGATGGTTCCGACCCTTCCGATCACGCCGGGCCGGTCCTCGTAGACGAAGAACGCCATGTGCTTGGCGGGAGCCATGTCCAGGTCGAAATCGAGGACGTGGACCAGCCGCTCGCCATCGCGCTTGCCCACCACGGTTCCGGACACCACGATCTCCCCGTCCTCGGTGTCGGAGCGAAGCGTCACCAGGTTCACGTAGTCGCGGGAGGCGGTCGAGGTCCGCTCCGAGACGGCCAGCCCCCGTTCCCGCGCGATCA
>DASWCX010000250.1:0-3149 GCA_036395815.1 Actinomycetota bacterium
GTCGGAGGGGACGTATCGGAGCACGACCATGAGATGGAGGAGGTCCGCTGGTTCCCGCTCGCCGGGGCGGTCCGAAGCGCCGCCTACCCCAGCGAGCAGGACGTGATCCGGCGCGCGGCGGAATCTCTGGGCGTCGCCGTCTAGGCCCGCGTCCTCCGGTTCGGTGGCGGAGGCCTTCTGGGGAGGGGCGCGCCGGTAGAATCTGGCTGCAGCCATGGGTCGTCAGGTGTCGCGTTCCCTCCTCCCGTTGCTGGCCATCGCGCTGTTCTTCGCCGGATGGACGCCGCACCCGGCCCGGGCCGCGGACGATCAGCCGGCAGCGTCGGTCAGGCTGACCTTCGAGACGGCCTGGACCGGGCCGCACCGGCCGCTCGTCCTTCGATTCCGGGCCACGAACGACGCCGGGACCGCCCTCGACCGGCTCACGGTGGTCCTGGCCATCGCTCCCCGGGCTCGCTCGCGGTCGGCCTACCAGCTCTCCCTCGACCAGGACCCAGCCGTGTTCTCGTTCGCCCGCTCCTTCCCCCAGCAGGGGGCCGTCGAACCGGGCGCGTCGCGGGGGTTCTCCGTGAAGCAGCGCCTCACCAGCCTGCCATTGTTCACCGACAGCGGGCTCTATCCCCTGAGGGTGCAGCTGCTCTCGGAGGAGCGGGTGGTGGCCACGCTTCGGACGCCGATGATCTATCTGATCGAGCCGCCGGTGACCCCCCTTCACCTCACGTGGACGTGGGAACTCTCCGAACCCCTCCAGCTGGCCGCCGGCGGGATCCTGGAGCCGGGTCCGATCGAGCGGGACATCGCGCCGGGGGGCCGGATCGACGCCATGGTCGCAGCGATGGACGCCGCCACTCCCGCGCCCATCGACCTGGCGATGTCGCCGGTGCTGGCGGAGGAGCTGGCCCTCATGGCTCAGGGCTACCGGTCGCAGGACTCCCTGGGCACGGTCACGAAGGTGGCGAAAGGGACCGCGGGGGCGGCCGACGCCGAACGGGTCCTGGGCACGCTGAGGCGGATCGCCGGACGGCCCAAGACCGAGCTCATCGCCCTTCCCTTCGGGGATGCCCGGATCCCGTCGGTGTTCGGTGCCGGGCTCGGCTCCGACGTCAAGGACCTCCTGGAGAAGGGGCGCAGCGAGGTGGCCTCCGTGCTCGGGGCCGACGCCTCGACGATCGTGGGCCGGCCGCCGCTGTCGCAGCTCGACCCGGGCTCGGCCAGCCGTCTCGCCGCGCTGGGAACCTCGATCGTCGTGCTCGACTCCAACGTCCTTCCGCGGCAGCCCGGCGCGTCGTTCAACCCCCCGCCCGTGTTCCGCCTGTCGAACTCGCCGCGCACCACCGCGGTGGTGGCCGACCCCGAGGTGGTCTCGGTTTCGACCCCGCTCCTGGCAGATCCCCGCCTCGCCGCCCGGGCCGCCCTGGGGGAGCTGGCCGCGGTGTGGCAGGAGTTCCCGGGTACCCCCGGCCGGGGGGCGGCGGTGCTGTTCTCCGAAACCTCGAACTACCCTCCCGGCTTCTTCGATGCCTTCGCCGGCCTGGTCCGTGCCTCGCCCTGGTTGAAGCCCGTGAGCGCGAGCGCGATGGCCTCCCTGGTTCGCGAACCCGGCAGGGCCGAGCTCCCTTCGGCAACGTATCCAGGGCTTTCCTCCGGGCTGGTGGCCGCGTTGCTTCGGGCTCGCGAAGCGCTCGACCTGTTCCTCGCCACGGCCCACGGAGAGACCGCCCTGCTCGAGCGGATGCGCTCGGACCTGCTGCGAGTAGAGGGCGGCACCATGATCAGCGACCCCGCCCTCGGGCTGGTCTACATCGAGTCGGTCCGCCGGCGTATCGGAGCCGTGTACCGGCAGGTGTTTCCGCCCGCATCCGGCTCCATCGTCACGCTCACGTCGCAACGGGGGGCCATCCCCCTCACCCTTCGGAACGACAACGCCTTCCCCCTTCGCGTCGCGGTCCGGCTGGTCGCCGACCGGCGGATGTCGTTCCCGAACGGCAGCCGCCAGACCCTCACCCTGCCGGCCCACCGGCTGACCAGGTTGCTCCTGGACGTCCGTGCCGCCACCACGGGGCGGTTCCCGGTGACGCTCCAGATCCTTCCCCCGATCCCGTGCGCCGACTGCACGATCGCCGAAACGCAGCTGATCGTGCGCTCCACTGCCTACAATCGGGTCGCGCTGCTGGTGACCATCGGGGCGGCGCTGTTCCTCTTCGGATGGTGGGGAAGGAGGTTCCTCCCTCGGCGGAAGTCCTGAGGCCCGGCGGCGCCCCAGGGGACGACCTTCCCCCGGGCGAGCCGGCTCCCGTCTCCGCGCCGCCCGGCGTTCCCCCAGACGAAGATTCCGGCCGGGCCTTCGTCCGCCACTCCGCGGTCATGTCGGTCGGGACCGCCCTGTCGAGGCTGACCGGATTCCTCCGTGTTGCGGCCATGGCGTACGCGCTCGGGGTCACCGAGACAAGGCTGGCCGACGCCTACAACGTGGCAAACACCACCCCGAACATCGTGTACGAGCTCGCGCTGGGAGGGATCCTGTCGTCGGTCTTCGTCCCGGTGTTTGTGGAGTGGCTGGAGACGAAAGGCCGGGATCAAGCCTGGCACACCGCCCGGGCAGTCCTCACGTTCGCCGTCGTGGTCCTGTCCGTGGTGATGGTGGCCGGGATCGTGGGGTCGGGCCTCATCATCCGGCTGTACACGTTCCGGGTCCCGGCGGGGCCGGAACGCGACGCCGCTCGGGCCTTCGCCTCGTTCGCCCTCAAGTGGTTCATGCCGCAGATCGTGTTCTATGGCGTGGGCGCCGTGGCCACCGGGTTGCTGAACGCGCACCGGCGGTTCGCCGTCCCGATGTTCGCGCCGATCCTGAACAACCTCCTGGTCACCGGGACGTTCTTCCTGTTCGCCGCCCTGCCGGGGCCCCACACCCCGGCGCCGTCGACCATCACGGACCTCCAGCGATACGTGCTGGTCCTCGGGACGACCCTCGGGGTGGTCGGGATGACGGTGGCCCTGTGGCCCTCGCTCCGCAGGATCGGGTTCCGGTGGAGGTGGCGGCTCGACCTCGAGGACCCCGGGTTCCGCCGGATCGGGCGCCTGGCCGGATGGGTCTTCCTCTACGTCGCCGTCAACCAGATCGGCTACCTGGTGGTGATCGTGCTGGCCGC
>DASWCX010000251.1:0-5149 GCA_036395815.1 Actinomycetota bacterium
CGAGCAGGCGGTGGCGGCCGTGGCGCTGGTGTACGTGCCCTTCGGGGTGCTCCTGCTCATGGAGGCCGAGCCCGCCATCCGATTGCTCTACGGCTCGGCCTACGCCGCGGCGGGGGCGCCCATCGCCCGATGGCTCGCGCCGGCCCCCTTGCTGTTCGCCATGTCCTATCTGGGGGCCTACGCCCTGCTCGCGCAGGATCGCCGGTGGGCCATGTTCGGCACGAGCTTCGCGGCCGCGGCGTTCAACGTCGGCGCGAACTTCCTGCTGATCCCGTCGCTCTCGGGCACCGGCGCCGCCATCGCCACCACGACCTCCTTCGGCGTGGAGACCGTGGCCACCCTTGCGCTCCTCGTCCCGGCCGTCGGATGGGTTCGGCTCGATCGGGCCCTGGTCCTGCCGGCCGTGGCCTCAGCCGCGATGGCCGTGGCGCTGGCGACCCTCCGAACCAACGTACTGGTGGAGGCGGCGGTCGGAGGCGTGGTGTACTTGGGAGTCTGGTATGTCCTGGCTCGATGGCGGTCTCCTGACCAACTGGCCATCATCCGATCGGTGATCCCATGGCGTCGCTGATCGGATCGTCCGGTTCGAGACCCAGCCCCGCCCGGGGCTTCGTCGCGACGGCCGTCCTTTCCACAGGCGTGGCGGCCGGCTCGTTCGCCCTCGGGGTGGCCCTGGTGGTGCTGGCCAACGTCGTCGGCGGGGCGCTCGGCCCCGCGGTGATCCTGGCCATCCCGATCGTGGTCGTGGCGGTGCTGGCCATCGGCTCCGCTCCCTGGGTCGCTCCGGCGATCGTGTTCATGGCCTTCCCCGTTGCCTACGTGGAGATCCCGGTGGCCGGCCATCTCCAGGTGCGGCTGGTGGAGGTGGCGGTCGCGGCGGTCACGGGGCTCGTCGTCCTCCACAGGCTGAATGCGAAGCGGACCCCCCTCCCCTGGTCGCCCGAGATGTGGTGGGGACTGCTGTTCCTCATGTGGATGGTGGTGGCCACGCCGAGCGCCCTGAACGGGGCCGAGGCAATCAAGCAGGACATCGATGTCATCGCCGGTTTCCTGTTCGCCCTCACCGTGCTCGCCTCGTGCCCCACGATGGAGGATCTCCGGAGGACGTTGGGCGTCCTGCTGGCCGTCGGCGCGGGGCTGGGCGCCATCGGCCTTCGAGGCATCTCGAGCCTGCGAGCGACCTTCGCCGGGCAGGTCGGCATCAATCGGGCGCATGGTGTGTTCGCCCATCCAAACGATCTCGCGTTGTTCACGGCCATGCTGCTCATGGTCGCCATCGGCATTGCTCTGGGCGCGAGATCCCGCCTGGTGCGGGTGTTCGCCTCGCTCACCGCCCTGATCTCCTTGGTGGCGCTGGCCGCTTCCCTCTCGCGGGGGGCCTGGTTCGGGACAGCCGCCGGCACCGTGGCGCTGGTGGTGCTGCTGCCCGTGGCCCGCCGGGCGGTGACGCGCGTGGCCCTACCCCTATTCGCCCTCGTCGCGCTGGTGGTCGGCCTGGTCCTGCCCTCGCCCCCTCCCCAGGTGCTGGTGGTGCGGGAGCGGATCGGCACCATCACCAAGCCCTTCGAGGACCCCTACGACCAACGGCCAGCGATCTGGGCCGAGGCGATCCGGGAGATCAAGGAGGACCCCTGGACTGGACAGGGTCCGGCGAGCTTTCCTCTCGCCTCCGCGCTCTCGGGCTCGCTATCGCAGACCGTGGGAGCCGAACATGCCCACGACACCCTCCTCACGGTGGCCGCCGAGACGGGCCTCCCCAACGTCCTGTTCCTCATCGGCCTGACGCTGGCGGTGGGGCTCACCCTGTTTCGATCCGTCCGGGCGCTTCGCGACACCGACGACGCGCCGCTCGTGGCTGGTGCGGGTGCGGCTCTCGTCGCTTTGGTGGGACAGGGGCTGGTCGACTTCACGCTCCGCAACCCGCTGCTGCTGTTCCTGAGCTGGACCCTCGTCGGCGTGGTCCTGGTGGGTGGGCGCGAGGCCAGGAAGGCGAGGGCGCGATGAGCGAGGCGCGCCTGCCCCCGCTTCGGGTCCTGGTCGTGGCGCCCTTCGGGGTGATGGGGGGGGCCGAATCGTGGCTCCTGAGCCTGCTCCGGGCCACCGATCGCTTGAGCGTCGAGGCGGTCCTGCTGGAGGACGGTCCGTTCCGAGGCCGGCTCGAGGAGCTGGGGATCCCCGTCACGGTCCGGCGGACGGGGCGAACCGGCGCTCAGATCGCCTCGCGGTCGGCATGGCTGGCCGGCCTGCTGCGCCGATCGTCGCCCGAGGTCGTGCTGGCGAACGGGGTCAAGGCGGCCGCGGTGGCCGTGCCCGCCTGCCGGCTGCTCGGGGTGCCGGTGGTGTGGGCGAAGCACGACCGGGCCTTCGACGCGACCCTGGCCCGCCCACTCGGCAGGCTGGCCGACCGGGTGGTGGCCGTGTCCGGCGAGCTGGCCCTGCCCACGGGACGGCATGACGCGGTGATCATCCCCCCGCCCCGGCCGGAGACGAAACCGGCCTCCCGGTCCGCGGCCAGGCGGTTCTGGCGCGACCGTGGAATCCCCCTGGACGGCGGACCGGTCCTGGGCATGATCGCCAGGCTCGTTCCGTACAAGGGCGTGGACGACGCCATTGCCGCCCTCGCCCTTCCCCCGGCCCGGTCGTGGCGGCTCGTGGTGGCGGGTTCCGACGACCGGTCCGCACCGGGCGAGACCGACCGCCTGCGGTCGCTGTCCAGGGAGCTGGGCGTGGAGGATCGGGTTCACTTCGCCGGTTGGGTGGACGGAGCGGGGCGGTGGGCGGCCGGTTTCGACGCCGTCGCCGTGCTGACCCGCCGGGACGCCGAGGGCTTTGGTGGGGAGGGGTTCCCGCTCGCCGCGGTGGAGGCGATGCTCGCAGGCCTCCCGCTGGTCACCGTTGACTGGGGCCCGGACGCCCGGCGGATGGCCGAAGCGGCCGGGACCATCGTTCCGCCCGGAGATCCTGGCGCCGTGGCGCTCGCCCTCGAGCAACTGACCGCGCCCGAGCGGAGGAAGGAGCTGGGGCGGGCAGCCGCTCGGCTGGCCGAGGACCATCCCACGGCGCCCCGCTGTGCCGCCCTCCTGTGCGCCGCCATGGCCGAGGCGGCGCTTCGGCCGGGGGCGGGACTGGGCGGCGGCCCTCCCGTTTCGGTGGTGGTCACCGTACTCGACGAGGAGTCGGCCATTCCCGGGCTCATGGACGCCCTCGCCCTCCAGCTCGAGGCCGAGGACGAGCTGATCGTGGTGGACGGTGGGTCCGTGGACCGCACTGCCGACCTGGTTCGGGACCGAGCCCGGACCGATCCCAGAGTGAACCTGGTATCGGTTCCCGGGGCCAACATCCCGGCCGGGAGGAACGCGGGCGTCGCCGCGGCCAGGCACGCCGTGATCGCCTGCACGGACGCCGGATGCGTCCCGGGCAACGGCTGGCTGGCGGCGCTCCGGGCCCCATTCGCCGAGCCGGACCCGGCCGACCTGGTTGCCGGGGTGTACCGCGTTCCTCGGGACGGTCTGTTCGGCCGGGCCATGGCCGCGGCGCACTACCCCGATCCAGGGGAGGCCCGAAGGGCCGGGCCGTTCACCCGGGGATACTGGCGACTGTTCGGGCAGCGGTTCGACCCGACGATGCCCTCCACGCGTTCGGTGGCATTCACCGCGGAGGCGGCGGCCCGGGCCGGGGGATTCCCGGAGGGCCTCGACACCGCGGAGGATCCGGTGTTCGGACGCGCCGTCGCCGCGGGGGGCGGACGGTGCGCCCTGCAGGTGGCGGCCGAGGTGGCCTGGCGGCAGCGACCGACCGCTCGGGCCACCGCCAGGATGTTCTATCGCTACGGGGTCGGCGGGGGACTGTCCGGGGACCGGAAGTTGGTGGGCCGGGACCTGGCCAGGGCGGGCGCCTACCTGGCGGGGCCGCTGCTCGTGTGGCGGGGGGGCCGGACGGGCCGCGCCGTCGTCGCCCTCGGCGCGGGCCTGTATCTCTCACTTCCGCTTCGCCGGGCCCTTCGCGGTTCCCGGCCCGCCCTGGTCGCTCCGCTCGTGCCCGCCGCCCTGGTCCTGAAGGACGTGGCGAAGGCGACGGGATGCGTGGCCGGCCTGGTCCGGCGTTGGGGCCGGAGGGGGCGGTAGCATGCGGGCGGCCTTCCTCCACGACTGGCTCACCGTCTTCGCCGGGTCCGAACGGGTGCTCGAGCACATGCTCGAGCTCCAGCCGGAGAGCCCCGTGTTCACCATGGTCCACGCCCCCAAGGAGTTCGAGGGCACGGGCATCGCCCGTCATCCGGTCCGGACCTCGATCCTGCAGCGCTTCCCGAAGGCCACCGAGCGGTACCGGATGCTCCTTCCGGTGATGCCGCTCCTGGTCGAACAGTTCGACCTCTCGGACTTCGACCTGGTCGTGTCCAACGTGAAGGCCGTGTGCCATGGTGCGCTGACCGCTCCCCACCAGGTGCACGTGGCCTACGTGAACCGTCCCATGCGCTACGCGTGGGACTCCTACCACCAGGAGCTGCGGGTTCGCGGCCTCGACCGAGGGCTCAAGGGGGCGCTGGCCCGACCCCTGTACCACTACCTTCGGATGTGGGACCACCAGGCTATGCAGCGCCCCGATGTTCTCGCCGCGAACTCTCGCTACGTCCAGGCCATGGTCCGCAAGTACTACGGGCGGGACGCCGAGGTGATCTACCCCCCGGTCGAGGTGGAGGAGTTCTCCTGTACGGAGGATCGGGACGACTACTTCGTGACGGTGAGCCGCCTGGTTCCATACAAGCGGGCCGACGTGGTGGTGCGGGCCTTCAACGAGCTGGGCCTTCCGCTCAAGGTGATCGGAAGCGGCCCCCTGGAGGAGCGGTTCCGGGCGATGGCCCGTCCCAACGTGGAGATCCTGGGGTGGGTGTCCCGGGAGGAGCTGCGCCGGCTCGTGCAGCGGGCGCGGGCGATGGTGTTCGCCGCGGAAGAAGAGTTCGGGATCGCACCGGTGGAGGCCCTCGCGGCCGGGGCTCCCGTGATCGCCTACGCCCGCGGCGGGGTGACCGAGACGGTGGTCCCGTTCGAGACCGGGATCCTGTTCGAAGAACAGACCCCCCGAAGCCTGGCAGGCGCCGTTCGGGAGCACGCCTCCGGCAACCATCGGTTCGAGCCCGAACGGCTCCGGG
>DASWCX010000252.1:0-9547 GCA_036395815.1 Actinomycetota bacterium
GACGTCACGTTCGATGACCAGCCACGGGCCCGGGCCACCACGAATCCGTCAGGAGACTTCTCCGCTCCGATCAGGATCCCGGCCTCGGCCCTTCCGGGTCCCCATACCGTCCAGGCCACCGGGGAGTCATCGGGTCTGTCCGCCCAGGCCCCGTTCGCAGTCCGCACGGACTGGCCCCAGTTCCACTTCACCCCCCAGCACACCGGCCTCAACCCCTACGAGAACGTGCTCTCGCCTGAGAACGTGGGCGGGCTTCAGGTGGCCTGGACCTTCACCGCCACCGACGGTTTCCTGTCCTCCCCGGAGGTGGGAGGGGGCCGGGTGTTCGCCGGGGCCAAGGACACCATGTACGGCCTGGACGCCGCCACCGGGGCTCTGCTGTGGAAGCACCGGGAGCCCCTGGCCGATATGGTGGACTCCGCAGTGTGGCGGGGCGTCCTGTACTACCCCACCACCCTGGGCGACGTGCACGCCGTGCGGGCCGCCACCGGCAAGCCCATCTGGACCTGGGCCGCCGGAGCGGGGATCTTCGGGGGCGTCACCTTAGCCCAGGGGGTGATCTACGTGGGGGCAGCCAACGGGCGGACCTACGCCCTGGACGCCAGGACCGGGCACGAGCTGTGGAGGGCTGACACCCCGTCCTCGGTGTTTCCGGCCCCCGCGGTGGCCGGTGGGGTGGTCTACGTGGCGACCACCGGGTTGTTCAAGCTCTACGCCCTGGACGCCGCCACCGGGGACATCCTGTGGACTGGGGACATGGGCTATGAGAGCGAGTCCTCCCCGGCCGTGGCCGACGGGATGGTCTACGTGGGCTCCGACGACGACACCCTGTACGCCTTCGACGCCTCCGGGTGCGGACAGGCTCAGTGCTCCCCGGTGTGGACCGCAACTACCGGATCCTCCTCGCAGTCCTCCCCCGCGGTGGCGTACGGACGGGTGTACGTGGGCTCCAACGACCACTACATCTACGCCTTCGACGCGGCCACCGGGGCCCTGGACTGGCGGTTCCAGACGGGCGGGGCCATCCAGTTGGGATCCCCGGCGATAGCCAACGGGGTGGTGTACTGCGGCTCGTTCGACCACAACATCTACGCCCAGGACGCCGCGACCGGCGCCGAGCTGTGGCACTACACCGCAGGAGATGAGATGAACACCGCCCCCGCGGTGGCCGATGGGGTGCTGTACATGGGAACGTTCGACCACAACCTGTACGCCTTCCACCTTCCCGGATAGGCCTCTTCTCGTCACTGCCATTCGAAACAGATCGGGGGTCAATCCGTACGAGAACGTGCCGTCACCGCGGCCAGATGGGTGATCCACGCGAGGTCCTTTCATCGACGCGGCCTCCGGCCAGGTCCTGTGGACCTACTCCATGCTCCACGCATCCGGTTTTC
Organism: Actinomycetota bacterium; assembly: GCA_036395815.1. Classification (GTDB taxonomy): domain Bacteria; phylum Actinomycetota; class UBA4738; order UBA4738; family UBA4738; genus DASWCX01. The sequence goes on from DASWCX010000252.1 coordinate 1,395, forward strand.
GGCGCATCCGTTGCTAGACTGACGATCCCGTGCCGGACCGGTTAGATCCCCCCGCAGGCGATCCGCCCGCCCCATCCGAGGAAGACGAGGAAATCGGGGCCGACGGCGATTGGAGCCCCGAGACCCCGGACATGTGGGAGGGGCCTCCGGTCGAAGGGGACGCCCCGGCCGGCGGGGCGTGGCAACCCGATGACGCCGGCACGTGGGAGCGGGCCGCGGCCGCGGCCCGGGAGGCCAGGGAGGGGACCGCCGTCCCCTCCCGCCCACCGGGCGGCGGGCTCGGGGACCGGCCGCACCGGCGAAGGCGGCGGTCGCGACGGAGCTCCAAGGCTCGCCGGCGCAGGCGCCGGATCCTGTTCGTCACCCTCGGGATCGGCTTCTTCGTCCTGGCCGTGGGCGCCGTGGTGGCCGACGCGTACCAGCAGTCGTACCGGATCTACCAGCAACTGAGGACCCTTCAGCCGGAGGTCGGCCGGATGCGGCAGACCCTGGCGAAGGGGAGGATCCCGCCGGGCGATCCGTTCGGGACGGCCACCCGGCTGGCCGCCCAGCTGCAATCCGACGTCGACCACGCCCGGTTCACCTTCCGGATCACCGGGGCCCTCCCCTTCGTGAGCCGGCCGGTCCAGGCCGCCAGGCTCTCGGTCCACGCCGCCAACGAGGACGCCCAGGCCGCTTCGCTGGTCCGGGACATGGTGAAGCAGGTCCTCGGGGACGCCGCGTTGTCCGGCTCCTCCGGCGATCACGGGGCCGCGGTGTTCCAGAACGGCGTGGTCGATCTCCACCTCCTGGGCGGCCTGGTGCCCAAGCTGCAGCAGGTGGAGTCCCACCTCGAGCTGGCCGACCGCGACATCCGGGCCATCCCGTCGATCCCGTTCTTCTCGAACGTGAACGCCCTGCAAGCGCGAGCTGCCGAGGAGTCCGCCCGGGTGACCTCGCTGGTCCAGCGGGCCACCGTGGCCCTGAAGCTGGTTCCGTCGTTCCTGGCGGCGGGGGGGGACCGCACGTACTTCCTGGCGTTCCAGCAGAACGCCGCTCAGCGCGGAACGGGTGGGTCGGTGCTGGCCTACGGGCTCCTCGACGTGAGCGACGGGGCGCTCTCGCTGACCCGCTTCGGCTCCATCTACGACATCGACAATCCGCTCCACGGCATCCGGGTGAAGCTTCCGCCGGAAGTCTCCTGGTACGTGAGGAACGCCCACGTCAACCCCCGCATCGCCAACGGATCGAACTACTCGCCGGACTTCCCCACGGTGGCGAGGGCGTGGACCGCCCAGGTCTCCGCGGCCACGGGGGAGCGGATCGACGGGGTGATCGCGCTCGACCCCTTCGCTGTGGAGGCGTTGATGGAAGGGAACCCCCCGGTCAAGGTGGAGGCATACCCAGACCCCATCGGATCGAAGAACGTCGTGGGGGTGGTCGAACACGACCAGTTCCAGCTGCCCCCGAAGCAGCAGAACGCGCTTCCGTCGGAGCTCATCCACCGGACGTTCACCCGGCTCCTGTCCGGAGAGGCCAGCTTCGTCAAGATGGTCCAGGCGATCGGCGCGTCGCTTTCGGACCGGCGGCTCCAGATGTGGACCGACCGGCCGTCGGAGCAGGCCTTCCTGGCCAAGCTCGGGTGGGACGGGGCGCTGCATCCGGCCGAGGGGGACTACCTCGATCTGGCCATGGAGAACCGCATCGGCAACAAGCTCGACTACTTCCTGAATCAGTCCATCGACTACACCGCAACCGTCCGCGACGACGGCAGCGTGAGCTCCGTGTACCGGGTCACGGTGAGGAACAACGTCCCGACACCCATACCCCACGGACAGCCCGGGCTGTACGGCCCGCCACGCTTCAGCGGGCTGGTCCGCGAGATGATGAATCTCTACGTCCCCAAGGGATCGACCTTCCGAAGCGTGGAACCCACCGAGGTGACCGGGCCGGGCGCGGCCAAGGTGCAGCCTCCCGGGTTCGTCCAACACCTCGAGGACGCCTTTCGGGTGTTCACGCAGACGATCACCGCCGGCCCGCGTGAGTCGGTCCCACTGACGTATCGCTACACCGTGCCGGACGCGATCCGGTCGACCTCCGAGGGGCACGTCTACCAGCTCACGGTGCAGCACCAGCCGCTGGTTCGGGCGGCCGATCTCACGGTCCACGTGGTGCTGCCGAAGGGCGCGAAGCCGGTCCTGACCCCCGGATGGCGGCTCCAGGGCAACGTGGCCACCTTCCACGCTTCTCTCGCCCGAGACCTGACGCTGCGGCTCGTCTACTGACCGCAGGGTACGGCCTGTGCTCCCCGCGGGGCGGGGGCGGGGGAGCGACGGATCGGATGGGCCGGATCGACGTACACGGTTCCCCGATAGACCACCAGGGGAAGCAGGTCGAGGGCCCCGCTCGAGCTCGCCGCGGACTCGCCGTCGAAGCGGTAGGCGGCCCCGCGACAGTCGACGTATCGGGTGGAGCACACCGTCAGGGTGCAGCCGTCCTCCTGCGCCACTGCGAACAGCTGCCCGCCGGTCCGTCCGATGAAGACGCCGGGGAGGTCCACGGCCCGGGCCCGCCCCTCGGGGAAGGACGAGGCGGGACCGACCGGCTCGAAGCTCCCGCCGGGGGCCTGGGAACGGAACAGGACCAGCCACACCGCCACCACCAGGACGGCCCCGACCACCAGCGGCGCCACGACCCAGCCCAGGCCGAGCCGGCCCCGGAACGGGCCGAGCGGGCCGATCCTGGTCCAGGGCTTGAGCCCCGGAGGGCGAACGCGGATCCGTCGAGGGGGCATGGAGGCGCTGCCGAGTATAAGGAGCGCCCGGTCACGGGCCCGTCCTCTATATTTCCTGCGTATGCCGGAGACCTTTCGGATCGTCGTGGCCAAGCCCGGCCTGGACGGACACGACCGAGGCGCCAAGATCGTCGCTCGCGCCCTCCGGGACGCGGGCTACGAGGTGATCTACACGGGGCTGCACCAGACGCCCGAGCAGATCGTGGAGACGGCCATCCAGGAGGACGCCGACGGCGTCGGGTTGTCCTGCCACTCGGGCGCGCACATGACGTTGTTCCCGCGGGTGGTCCAGCTCCTGCACGACCAGGGCGCCGAGGACGTGTTCGTGTTCGGGGGAGGGATCATCCCCAAGGAGGACATCCCGAAGCTCCGGGAGAAGGGGATCGAGAAGATCTTCACCCCCGGAACCCCCACCGCCGCCATCGTGGAGTGGCTGCGGGAACGGCTGGGCTCGAAGAAGGCCAGCTGATCCCTGGTCGCCGGGGCGGCCGTTCGCACCGACGCGAGGAGAGACGTGGACCTGTACGAGCACCAGGGGAAGGACCTGTTCGCCCGCCACGGCATCCCGCTGGTCGAACGGGAGGTCGCGGAGTCGCCGGCGGAGGCTCGGGCCGCCGCCGAACGGCTGGGCGGCCGGGTGGCGGTGAAGGCGCAGGTGCAGGCCGGCGGCCGGGGCAAGGGCGGCGGCATCGCCCTGGTCGCCTCGCCGGAGGAGGCCGAAGCCGAGGCTGGGCGCATCCTCGGTGAAGGCTTCAAGGGGACCCCGGTCACCAGGTTGCTGATCGAACGCCTGGTCGACATCGCCGACGAGTTCTACGCGGCCACGACCCTCGACCGGAGCGTCCAGCGGTACGTGGCCATGGTCTCAGCCGCGGGAGGGATGGACATCGAGGAGGTGGCCCGGACCCGGCCCGAGGCCCTGCGGCGCGCCGCCATCGATCCGGTCCTTGGCCTCAAGGGATTCCAGGTCCGGTACCTCGTCGGCCACCTCCCTGCGCAGGCGCGTGACGGGACCGCGGACGTCCTGGCCAAGATGTTCGATCTCCTCCGGGCGGCCGATGCGACCCTGGTGGAGATCAACCCTCTGGTGCTCCTGGCGGGGGGGGAGGTGGTGGCACTCGACGCCAAGGTCACGGTGGACGACAACGCCCTGTACCGGCAGCCGGAACTTGCGGCATTGCGTTCGAGCTTCCCGGTCGACCCCACCCAGGCGCTAGCCAATGAGAAGGGGCTGCAGTACGTCAAGCTCGACGGCGAGGTCGGGATCGTGGGCAACGGCGCCGGCCTGGTCATGTCGACCCTGGACGTGGTGAGCCAGGCGGGAGGGCGGCCGGCAAACTTCCTCGACGTGGGGGGCGGGGCCAGCGCGGACCTGATGGCGACCTCGCTCGAGGTCGTGCTGTCGGACCCCGCGGTTCGCTCGGTCCTGGTCAACATCTTCGGCGGCATCACCAGGGGCGACCTGGTGGCGCAGGGCATCGTCGAGGCGCTGGGCCGGGTGGACGCCAAGGTGCCGATCGTGGTCCGGCTGGACGGGACGAACGCCGAGCAGGGACGGGAGATCCTGGAGCGCGCGGGCCACCCTGGGATCGTGCCCGCCGCCACCATGCTGGACGCCGCTCGCAAGGCCGTCGAGCTGGCCCACGCCCACGCGAGCGGGGAGGCCTGACATGGCCATCCTCGTCGACGAGGACACCACGGTGGTGGTCCAGGGCATCACCGGCAAGGAGGGCTCGTTCCACGCCCTGCGCCTCAAGGCCTACGGGACCCGGGTGGTGGCGGGAGTGACCCCGGGCAAGGCCGGACAAGCGGTCGATGGCGTGCCGGTGTTCGACACGGTGGCGGAGGCGGTCGAGCAGACCGGGGCGAACGCGTCGCTGATCCTGGTCCCGGCCCGGTTCGCCGCGGACGCGATCTATGAGGCGGCCCTGGGCGGCGTCTCACTGATCGTGTGCATCACCGAAGGCGTCCCGGTGCAGGACATGGCCACAGCGGTGAACTACCTGGCGGGCAAGTCCTCGGCCCTGGTCGGCGCGAACTGTCCAGGCCTGATCTCGCCCGGGAAGTCGAACGTGGGGATCATCCCCGGTGAGATCTGCTCGCCGGGCCCGGTGGGCCTGATCTCACGGTCCGGCACCCTCACCTACCAGATCGTGCACGAGCTGTCCCAGCTGGGGATCGGGCAGTCGACGTGCATCGGGATGGGCGGCGACCCCGTCCACGGGATCGGGTTCGTCGAGGCCCTGTCCCGGTTCGAACGGGACCCGCAGACGGAGGCCGTCGTGCTGATCGGGGAGATCGGGGGCGGCGACGAGGAGCAGGCCGCCACGTTCATCTCCGAGCACGTGTCGAAGCCGGTGGTGGCGTACGTGGCCGGCTTCGCCGCCCCGCCCGGCAAGCGGATGGGCCACGCCGGGGCCATCATCACGGGCTCCAGCGGCACCGCGCAGGCGAAGGCCGACACCCTCGAAGCGGTAGGCGTTCGGGTGGGGCGCAACCCCTCGGAGGTGGCCGAGCTCATGGAGCGGGCGCTGGGGCGGACGTAGGGATACCGGTGGGGCGGGTGGAGGAGCTTCGGGAGCCGCGCCCCCAGAATGACGACGAGCGAAGGCTCCTGGCCGCCGGATGGGGTGTCGCCCTTGTCGGGGCCGCGGCGGCAGCGCTCGCCGCCGCGGCGGTAGCGGAGGCGTTGGCCTTCCTTCTGGCCGGCGGGCGGCTCCTGCCCGGGACGTCCGTGGCCGATACCGCCCGGGAGGGCTGGCTCCTGTTCTATCTGTTCCACCATGTCGGGATCGAGGTGCTCTCGCCGAGTTTCCACCTGCCCGGCGGGGCGGAGAAGGTGGCGGGCCTTCCCAGCCACACCTCCGTCGACGCCACCGTGGCGTTCGCCTTCATGGGCGGGACCGCCATGGTGATGTGGATGCTGGCCAGGGCGGGGCGCAGAGTGGCCGAAGCGGCGGGGGGCTCGCCCGCTCAGCGCGGGATCCACGGGGCCAAGGTCGCCCTGCCGTACGCGCTGATCGCCTGGGGGGCGTCCTGGGGACTCAGCTTCCGGCCGCCGTTCCCGGGCACCTCGCCCCTTTCGATCCATCCCTCGCACCTCGCGTCCCTGTTCTGGCCGCTGGCCATCGCCGCCGTGGCCGCTTCGGTCGGGGGTATGCGGTCCGCCGGAGGAGCCATGTGGACCTCGGACTGGTGGACCACCGACCGCTGGAACCGCCGGTGGCGGGGGGCGCTGTCGGGGGGGTGGCGGATGCTGTGGGTGGGCCTGGCCGCCGCGTTCGCCTCCGTGCTGGGGCTGGCCGCCGCGCGCCCCGATGTCGCGGTGGCCTACTTCCGGACCACCTCCCGGTGGGGGGTGCCCAGCGGCGTGGGGCTCCTGGGGTTGCACGCCATGGCCATCCCCAACATGGCGGCCTGGACCCTGGTCCCGGCGATGGGCGGATGCCTGGAGGTCAACGGCACCTCGGTGTTCGAGCCCTACTGCTTCCTGTCGTATTCGCATTACGTCGGTCATCCGTTGCCCGGGCCGCTCAACGCGTCCGGCTACCCGAACCTCGGCGGGATCCCGCCGGGCTTCTTCCTGTTCCTGCTGGTTCCGCTGGTCGCCGTCATCCTTGGAGGGATGCACGCGGCCCGGAAGGCCGAGGTCCGAACCGCGGGCGAGGCCGTGGGCGTGGGGGCGCTGGCCGGTGTGGCCTTCGCTCTCATGTTCGTCGCCGTGCTTGCCCTGGCCGCGATCACGATCCGGTTCAACGGTCCGATCTTCATCGTCTCCACGGGCTACTGGCGATTCGGCCCCGGCCCGGCCGCGGGCTTCCAGCTGGCGATGGCGTGGGGCGTGCTGGGCGGCGCCGCGGGCGCGATGATCGCCCGTGGGTTGGGGCGGAGGCGGATGGGTCGTCCGCCTCCAGGCCCAGGCGGCTCGCCCGAAGGCTGACCGTGACGGTTCGCCGGCGGCCCGCACGTACGGCGCCGCGGGTCCTGGCTCCGGCGTCGTCGTGCGCGTAGGCTGGCCTCATTGATGGTCGTCTCGTCCCTCCAGGGCGTCTCGCGATCACCGATATAACTCGGGAGAGGAGCCTGAGGTGGACGAGGACGATCACGAGAGCGAATCGCGGCACGAGTGGTATCCGACCTGGGACCTTCCCGAGTCTCCTCCGGAGCAGCCCGAAGCCGAACCCCTGGAGCCTGGTCGGGCCTCACCGGAACTGGAGCTCTCCGATCTGGGCCGCCCGGATGGCGAACAGTTGGGCGCGCCTCCGACCACACAGGCCGCCTCCGACGATCCACTGACCACGACGTTCGCGGTCTCGGAGTCGTCGAGCGAGATGGTCCGGACCCGCCGGCGCAGGCCCGGGTTCGGCAGGGGACGCTGGCTCGTGATCGCGGTGGCCGCCCTGTTCGTCGTGGGCGGCGCCGGGGTAGGACTCAAGCTCTTCGCCCTCCGTGGCTCCGGCGACGTGCTGGAACAGATGGTGCCGGCCGACGCCGACATCTTCGCCACCGCCTATCTGGATCCCTCGTTGAGCCAGAAGCTGCACCTCAGGCAGATCCTGGGGAAGTTCCCCGCGCTGGGTGGTTCGAGCGGCCTGAACGGCAAGGTCGACAGGCTGCTCGCTCAGTTCCTCCACGGTACCGGGCTCGATTTCGACAGGGACGTGAAGCCGTGGCTGGGGACCCAGATGGCCGCGGTGGTGCAGGTCCAGGAGCAGGGACCACGGTTCGCGGTCCTGATCGCCTCGAAGGACGACCCGTCCGCGCAGGCCGCGCTGGCGAAGCTGCGCACCGGGCCCGCCAGCGACGGCTTCGACTGGACCGACTCGACCCACGACGGCGTCCGGGTGTCTGTCGGCACGGCGGCGGGCCAGGAATCGGTCGCCTACGCGTACCTCGACCACACGGCCATCCTGGCGAACGACCGAGGGATGCTCGAACGGATCATCGACACGGACCGGGGCCGGGTCGCGACCCTGTCGTCGACCGCCGAGTATTCGAAGGCGCTGTCCGGCCTGCCGGCCGACCGCCTGGCGCTGGTGTACGTGAACGCGGGCGCGCTGGTGGACCGGTTCACTTCGACGTTCGCCGAGGATGCCGGGCTCAGTCCGGACGTGTTCGACACCACGTTCAAGGGGCTGAAGGCCTATCGAAGCGTTGGGATGACCGTGAGCGCGGAGTCGAACGGTATCGCCGCCCAGGTCTCGGTGAACATCGACTCGAGCAAGCTCACCGCCGACCAGCGGCGGGCCCTGTCGGCGCCCTCGCACCCGAACACGGTGCTCGACTGGGCCCCGGAGGACGCCTTCGCGATGATCGCCACGACCGGGTTCGACGGAACCCTTCGAGACTATGTGAGCCAGGCGGAGAAGGCGGACCCCGG
>DASWCX010000253.1:0-1657 GCA_036395815.1 Actinomycetota bacterium
GATCGGGCGCAGCCTGAGGGTGCGGCCAGACACCGAGGGACGAGCAGCAACTGGGCCTCCCAGCCCGCCCCCGACAGCAGGACCTGGCCCCGGGCGAATCGCACCGTGACGGGGCGGGTGTTCCGCCCCGACGCGGAGGCGACGGCCCGGGTGATGATGATGGCGCCGTCCGCTGTCGCGGCGGTGATCGTCCCGGGGTGTCCGGACAGGAACTTGGCCCGGGAGAACCTGACCGATCCCAGCCGCAGGTTGACTGTCCGCACGGTCAGCCCGCGCGCGGTCACGTCGCCCGTGCGGACCCAGACCAGGGGATCTCCCCGGTGACCAGCCTGGGGAGGAAGGTGAAGCCGCCGATGGTCACGGAAGGCCGTTCGGGCAGGCCCAGGGCTAGGGCGACGTCGCGACCGATCCAAGGCCGGACCATGGCCCTGGCGGTGGCATCGGCCACCACCAGCACGGCGAGCAGGACCCCGAGGGCGATCAGGCCCCGGACATGGGTGCGTGAACGCCCCAAGCTCCGCACCCGCCGGCTTCGGGACAGACCCATCGCAGAGCCGAGGCGGGGGAGGGGCGGGAGATTCCTTCCCCCTTCAAACAGAATGGCTCGCGTGAGACGCGGGGCCTCGCGATCACCCTGGCGAGTTGTCCACCTATCCGGCCAGCCGGCGTCCTGCGGCGGGGTAGGCCAACTCCGCCCACACCACGCCGCCGGGCTTCGTTCCCCACCGGGTGGCAAGGCGATCCACCAGGAACAGCCCCCATCCACCCGTCCCGGGCGGAGGCGCGGCTCGAAGAGGGATCGGCTCGAACCCGGGACCGCTGTCCCGGACCTCCACCCGGACGGCATCCGCTCCTGCCCGGATCGAGACATCCACGATCTGGTCCGACCTGCCGGAATGCTGGAGGGAGTTGGTGACCATCTCGGAGACGAGCAGGGCGAGATCGATCACCACCTCGGAAGGCACCAAACCACGGAGGAGAGCGAGCGATCGCCTGGCCTCACCCGGTGCCCGAGGGTCAAGCGGGAAGCTGCGATCGATCTCCGTGCTCGGGCCCGCCCGCTGGGTCCCCATGGCGCCTCCCCCCCTGTTCTTCCCAGTCGTCCCCGCGGCAACCCGTGGCCCCGAGGACGGGGTGCTAGCTTGGGAGCGGGGTGGAGGTCAGACGGGAGGGGGACGGCCGGTTCGAGGTCGAGGGGGAGCTCGACGTCTCCAACGCCGAGCAGCTCGGTAACGCCCTGTGGGCCGAGCTCCGGGCTGGGTCCTCGGTGGTGGTGGACCTCTCCGGGCTGGCCTTCATGGACAGCCAGGGCCTGCGGTTGCTCCTGCAGCTCGCCTTGCACGCCGAGGCCGCCGGTTTCGGCCCGGTGGTGCTGGTGAACCTCTCGCCCGCCGTCCGCCGGGTGCTGGAGATCTCGCTGCCGCACGGCATGCTCGGCCTGGCGGTGCGGGAGGAACGGACTTGACCGAAGTTTGGCTGGATCGACCGGTAACTGGTCGCCATCTGGGCATGAAGGCCAGCCGCATCATCATCCCGGCGACGCCGGGGCACGAGTTGAACTTGACCACCTTCCCATCCGCACACGAGCGAAATAGGTCATTCGAGCCAAGTAGGGAGGTTCGGCCGGGGGCATGTTCGTTGTCGAGCGCCGAGAGGG
>DASWCX010000254.1:0-3345 GCA_036395815.1 Actinomycetota bacterium
GGCCCTGCCGAAGTTCGCCGCCGAACGGGGCCTCGCCGCCGCGGACCTGTCGGAGGATCCCGCCGTGCTGGAGGCGGTCGCGGCGGCCGTGGCCTCGGTCAACGCCCAGTTCTCCCGGGCCGAGGGCATCAAGCGCTGGAACGTCCTGTCCCGCGACTTCCTCATGGAGGCCGAGGAGATCACCCCGACGCTGAAGGTCCGCCGGCGGGCCATCGTCACGAAGTTCTCCGACGACATCGAACGCCTGTACGCGGACGGGTAGGTGCCTCGGCCGGGTGGAGGAACCGGGCCCGCCCCGGCCCCGCCGGTGGCACACTTCGCACATGCCTGCTCGGGTGATCGCAGCGGTCGGCGCCGGCCTGGCCTGGTCCGCCGTGCTCGTCGTGCCGCCCGGCGAGGCCGCCACGGCCAGGCCGTCGGCATCCCCCTCGGCGGGCTCGGGGCTGGGGTCGACCGGAAGCGGCCCGGGCTTCGTCGTGCTCGCGGTGGTCCTCGTGGCCGCGCTGCTCTTCTCGGCGTGGCGGCTCAGGAGAAACCGTTGAGCGACCGACACAGTACTCGAAGACGCGCCACGATCCGCGCGCTCGACCATGGGTTCGTTGCAGCGAAACGGGAGATGGTCTTCGAGGTGCTCCGCGATCCGGAGGGCTACGCTGGGTGGTGGCCCGGGGCGAGGTCGCTCGGCGACGGGCGGCTCCGCGTCCCGGGGCTGCCGGCCGTCGTCGTGTCCACCGAGCGGGTTCGCCTCGGCACCGGGCTCGTGGTCCGGGTCTCGGACCGGCGGCCCGGTGGAATCAACGGGCACCTGGAGTGGTACCTGGAGAACTTCGAGGAGGGCACGGTGGTGAGTTGCATCGCGGACCTGCGGGCGCCGCGGCCGTGGCGACCTCGCCGCGTCCTGCGCTTGCGCTCCGGTGTGAGGTCCGCGATGGTCGCCCTGAAGGGGATGTTGGAGTGAGCGAGGAGCGGATCCGGTGCCCGAACTGCGGGGCCATGGCCACGCCCGGCGTCGAGTGGTGCGGGCAGTGCTTCGCGAAGCTGGGCCCACCGGGCAGGCAGGAGCCCGAACAGGGGCCTCCCGGCCAGGTTCCCGAGGTCCCGGCCCCGCCGATGCCCGTCCCCCCGGCGCCTCAGGCCGAGGGCGATCCCCGGTCGGGTGACCCGGCGCGATCCCCGAGCCGGCCGGAGGAGGGATCGCAGAGACGCAGCGCCTCCGGGAAGGGGACGCCCGCGTCGCTGCTGACCGAGTTGTGGGAGCTGCCGACCGTGCCCGAGCCGGACGTCAAGGGCATACCCGCGCCACAGGACCGGCCCGCCGGTGCGGAGCCCCGGCCAGCGGAGGCTCCACCGGGCGGTGGCCAGTTCGTCGGCGGCGAGCCGGTCAAGCCCCGCCCCACCTGGCCCTGCGCGGTCTGCGGCGCGGCCAACGACCTCGAGCTCGACACCTGTGCGTCGTGTGGCGCTCCGTTCGCCCGGCTGTTCCAGGAGGGGGTTGCGACGAACGACGTCGAACCGAAGCGCGCCGTGGCGTTCTCCCTGGCCTTCCCGGGGCTCGGCCACGCGGTGGCAGGCCGGAAGGCCGAGGGCCTCGCCCGCGCCATCCTTTTCGCGTGGGCCGCGGCCACCGCGATCCTGCTGCTGACCGCGCACCCGGCCGGCGGGTTGGGGTTCCTGGCCCCGATGGCGATGCTGTTCGTCCTGAGCGCGATCGTGTGGTACGCGGTGACGGCCCTCGACGCCTTTCGCCTGACCTCCGGCCAGCGCCAGATCGTGTCGTCGAAGGTGATGCTCTACGGCGTCGCCGGGTTGATGCTCGTGTCGGTCGCCTCCGTGCTGATCATGGTCACCAAGGCCGGCCACCCCCATTAAGTGAAGCGCACGACTACGAGGACAACCGCGCCACCACGTCGGGGACCTCGGTGAGCCGCTCGATCACGGCGTCGGGGCGCACGGCTGCGTTCGATTCCTGACGGAACTCCCGGGTCTGCACCGCGCGCATGCCCACGCCCTGGGCCCCGCCCACGTCGTCGAGGAGGCGGTCGCCCACGAAGACGGCGGCCGCGGGGTCGACGCCGAGACGGCCGAGCGCGTCCCGGAAGATCCGGGCATCGGGCTTGCGCGTCCCCACCTCGCTCGAGAACGCGGTGGCGTCGAGCAGCTCGAGGATCCCGAGCGCCTCGAGGTCGGCGCGCATCAGGTGGGGGAGCAGCGCCACGTTCGACACCAGCCCCAGCTTCAGCTCACCCCGGCGGAGGGTCCGGAGCGTCGCCAGGTTCTCCGGGCTCACCGTGATCGTCTTGGAGTAGGCGGAGTGGTCGATCGCCACGACGTGCCGCACGACGTCGGCCGGCACCGTGAGGCCCAGCGTGTTCGAGAGCACCTCGTCGAACGTGGCGATCAGGTCCAGCTCCTCGAGCCGCCCGGCCTCGTACGATGCCCCGACCAGGCGGTCGACCTCGCGGGCAACGCGGTCGATGAGGTGTCCGACCTCGGGGGCGTCGATGTACAGCGCGGCCTCGACGCGGGCCCGGATCTCCTCGTAGGCGGCCAGCAGCGCCTCGTCGGTGCGGCGGAAGTCGACGATGGTGTGCCCGTAGTCGAAGAGCACCGCTCGGACCGGCTCGCCCATGGCCGGCGGAGCGTACCCCGGGGCGAGGAGGTGTCGGAGCGGGGCGGGCGGGGCAAGCTCGGTTCGCCGGGAGCATCGAGGCCGTCGAAAACGAGGAGGAGGGGTTCGAGGTGGCGGAGCGGACGGAGGGTTCGATCACGATCAAGGCGCCGGCCGAGGACGTCATGGCCGTCATCGAGGACTACGAGAACTACCCCAAGTGGAACGACCTGAAGTCGGTGAACGTGCTGAAGAAGGACTCCCAGGGCCGGGGCAGCGAGGTCGAGATGCAGCTGAAGGCGCCGGTCATCGGCGAGGTCCGGTACGTCCTCGAGTATTCCTACCGGGCGAGCAACGGCGGGGTGTCCTGGACCACCAAGGAGATCGAGGGCGGGTTGACGGACATCAAGGGCGAGTACGACCTCGAGGAACTCGACGAGGACGAGACGAAGGTCACCTACCGCGTCGCGATCCAGCTGAAGGCGAAGGTCCCCGGGTTCATCCGCCGCCAGGGCGAGAAGCAGATCGTGGACAGCGCCCTCAAGGGCCTGAAGAAGCGCGTCGAGGGGAGCTGAACCCGGCCTCGACCCGCCACGGGACGGAGGGGGAAGCCGAGCCGCTAATCTAGGTGAGTGAGCAAGAAGTGGGGTTTTGCGCGAGCCATGTGCTCGGCGAGCACCCCGCTTCCGCTGGGTCAGGGACTTCGGCGTCGAGCCGAAGCCGAATGGGCGGATCGG
>DASWCX010000255.1:0-1631 GCA_036395815.1 Actinomycetota bacterium
CGCACGCCCGAGCCTCGTAATTCGCCGTCGACACCACCCCGCGCTTCGTGGGGTCCCCGTCGCCTCCGACCACAACGGGTTTGCCCCGGAGCTCCGGGCGTCGGAGCAGCTCGACCGCGGCGATGAACTGGTCGAGATCGACGTAGAGGACGAAGGATCCCACGAAGGCAAGCGTAGGCCGACCCATGCTTGACCGCGGCCGCGGCCCGCTGGATTCTCTGGGTGATGCTCCCGGAGAAGAGGTGCGCGCGGAGGGGGTGAGATCTGTGCGAATGGAAGGGCCAGGGACTCGCATGAGGATGGGCGCTCGAGTGGTCGGGGTGGCGCTTGCATTCGCGTTCGCGTGCTCCGGGTGTGGACCGAACGGGACACCGGGCGCGCTGCAGTCCATCACCCCGGCGCCCGTGAGCCCGCCCCTGTCGCCGAGCCCGACAGTTTCGCCAGCGCCCTCCCCGTCGCCCAGGCCCACCGCCTCCTGTGCCGAACGGGTCCTGTCCGGCATGTCCGTGGCGCAGCGCGTCGGGCAGCTGTTCGTGCTCGGACTGGTCGGGGACCGACTTGGTCCGTCAGAGGTGTCTGCCATCCGGGCCGACCATCTGGGTTCGGTGTCATTCGTGGAGAAAAGTCCAGCGGGGGTAGCCGGCATCCGCCGGGTCTCCGACGCGGTGCAGTCGATGGCCACAACAGGGACCACGGCCCGGGTCCGCTTCTACGTGGCCGGGAACCAGGAGGGCGGGATCACCCAGTCGCTGACCGGGCCAGGCTTCTCCACCATCCCCAGCGCCGTGGACCAGGGCACACTGAGCCGGTCCACGCTCCAGGCCGACGCCACCGTGTGGGGGCGACAGCTGCGGGCCGCCGGGGTCAACCTCAACTTCGCCCCGGTGATGGACGTCGTGCCGCCCGGGACCGATGCCCAGAACCAGCCCATCGGGGTTCTGAAGCGCGAGTACGGACACGACCCGGGCACGGTGGCGAAGCACGGCGTGGCGTTCCAACAAGGTATGCAGGAGGCGGGGGTGGCCACGAGCGCCAAGCACTTCCCCGGCCTCGGCCGTGTCGCCGGCAACACCGACTTCACGGCCCGGGTCATCGACGTGGCCACCACGCCGGACGACCCTTATCTGAGGTCGTTTGCCGCCTCGGTCGCGGCCCACGTCCCGTTCGTCATGGTAGCCCTGGCCACGTACATGAAGATCGACCCGAACCACCTCGCCGTGTTCTCGCCGGTGGTGATCGAGCAGATGCTGCGGGGGGCGCTGCACTTCGACGGCGTCGTCATCTCTGACGACATGGGCGCGGCCACCGCTGTGGCGAGCATCCCGCCTGGCCAGCGGGCCATCGACTTTCTGCTCGCAGGGGGCGACATGATCATCTCCAAGACCGTCGCGCCGGCCGAGGCCATGTATCAGGCCGTCCTATCCCGAGCGGCCGCCCGCCCGGCCTTCAGGCGCGTCGTGGACGCGTCGGCGCTCAGGGTTCTTCGGGCGAAACAGGCATCGAGGCTCCTGCCGTGCAGGTGAGGCTTTCTGCGCGCGGACTCGGCGGACGCCCACGCCGGCCCTCGTTCGGGCAAGGGGATGTCAAAAGGAGGGCTGACCGGGCTGACCGGGCTGACCGAGCTTCCCCTG
>DASWCX010000256.1:0-1661 GCA_036395815.1 Actinomycetota bacterium
ATGATCGAATCCTTCGGGTTCGGTCAGTCGGACGCTGCGGAGGCCCGCGCCCAGGCCGAGGCGAGGTTCGAACGGCAACGGGCATCCGGTCACACCCGTCTCGCGCTGGTCTGGGAGGACGACGTTCCGATCGCCACGGGGAGGGTCACGTTCACCCCATGGGGTCTGTTTCTGGGTGGAGGGGGAACCCTTCCCCGTGCCCGGGGGCGCGGGGCGTTCAGCGCCCTCATCCCCGTCGCCTGGCGGGAGGCCGTCCGCATCGGGACGCCGGCCCTGGTCACGTGGGCCCGCCGCGATACCTCCGAGCCGATCCTGGCTCGGCTGGGATTCGAGGAGGTGGCGGCGATCCGCCAGCTCCGTGACGATCTCGGTGCGGCCGCCCGCGGCTGATCGCCGAGCTCAGCCGGCGATCGGCACCTCCGGCAGCCTCGCCAGCGCCGCCTCCTCCGCCGACGGGTCGAACTCCACCTCCGGGAGGCGGGCGTTCAGGTAGTCGTCGTAGGCCTGCATGTCGAAGTGCCCGTGTCCGGACAGCCCGATCAGGATGACCTTCTCCTGCCCGGCCTCTCTGGCCTCGACGGCCTCGTTGATGGCGCCGCGGATGGCGTGCGCGGATTCGGGCGCCGGGATGATGCCCTGCGTGTGGGCGAACTGCACGGCGGCGTCGAACACCTCGTTCTGCGTGTACGCGGCGGCCTCCATGTGCCCCTCCCGAACGAGCAGCGAGAGCGAGGGGGCATCGCCGTGATACCGCAAGCCGCCGGCGTGCACCGGGGCCGGGACGAAGTCGTGGCCGAGGGTGTACATCGGGAGGAGCGGAGTCATCTGCCCTGTGTCGCCGAAGTCGTAGGCGAACTTCCCCTTCGTCAGCGTGGGACAGGCGGCCGGCTCGGTGGCCAGGAACCTGGCCGTGGACGTCCCCCGCAACCGCTCGGCCATGAACGGATAGGCCAGCCCGGCGTAATTCGATCCGCCGCCGACGCAGCCGACGATGACATCGGGACGTTCCCCAGCCATCTCCATCTGCTTCTGGGCCTCCAGGCCCACCACGGTCTGGTGCAGCAACACGTGGTTCAGGACCGATCCGAGCGAGTAGTGGGTGTCATCGTTCGTCGCCGCCACCTCGATGGCCTCGCTGATGGCGATCCCCAGCGAGCCCGTCGAGTCCGGGTTCGCCTCGAGGATCTTCTTCCCCGCCTGGGTCGTGCTGGAGGGCGAGGGCCGCACCTCCGCGCCGAAGGTCTCCATGAAGATCCGCCGGTACGGCTTCTGTTCGTACGAGGCCTTGACCATGAACACCAGGCACTCGAGGCCGAAGAACCGGCACGCCATCGAGAGCGCCGAGCCCCACTGCCCCGCCCCAGTCTCCGTGGAGATGCGCCGGACCCCCGATTCCTTGTTGTAGAAGGCCTGGGCCACGGCGGTGTTGGGCTTGTGGCTGCCGGCCGGGCTGACGCCCTCGTATTTGTAATAGATCCTGGCCGGGGTATCGAGCGCCCGCTCCAGCCGGCGGGCACGATAGAGCGGCGAGGGCCGCCACTGGCGGTACACCTCACGGATCGGCGCCGGGATCTCGATCGTGCGCTCGCTCGCCACCTCCTGCTGGATCAGCGCCATCGGAAACAGCGGTTCGAGATCCTGCGGCCCGACCGGCTGCAACG
>DASWCX010000257.1:0-3057 GCA_036395815.1 Actinomycetota bacterium
CTTCGCCGGCTCGAGAAGGGGGTGCAGCATGGGCAGGCATGTACGGTGGCTGACGCCGGTGGTTCTGGCCGGCTCCCTGTTCGCCGTCTGGGGCGGCCTCGGGGTCTCCGCCCAGACGGGCAAGGCGTCCCACGCCGCGGCGCCTCGCTCGAGCCACGCCACGGGCCCGCTCGCCAGCAAGGTGGCGCCGGCCCAGCCCGGGCCGGTGTCGGGTGCGAAGACTTTGCGGGTCAGCCTCATCAGCCAGAACAGCGACCTGGTCGCCGTGGGGCCGGGGTTCGTGGCCGTGGACAGCCCGATCACCCTCACCTGCCCGGTCGCGTCGTGCACCTTCGAGGTCGACCAGAACCTCCAGGCCAGCACCACCGTGGCCAACAACCGGTGGGCCATCTGCACCCAGCTGGACGGCTCATACATGTCCGAGCCGTCGTGTCCATACCTGGGCAAGCTGCCGTCGGATGGGAGCTACCAGGCCGGCACGTTCGTCCAGACGGCCACCCACGTGCCGAACGGGGTCCACACCGTCCAGACGTTCATCTACACGGATTTCGGAGGGAACCGCAGCATCTACGCGATGGTCTACCGCGTCTACACGCCGTAGCCGTCCGAGCGGCGAGAGGGGGCGGACCCGGTCAGGCCGGGGCGCCCCCTCCGTTCGCCTCGATGAACCGGAGGATGCGGCGCCAGCTGTCGTCACAGGCCTCCTTGAACCGGTCGAACGACCGATCGAAGAACGAGTGGGGCGCGCCCTCGTAGACCACGATCTCGTTCGCCACGCCCGCCTCGTCCAGGGCTCGCCCGAACGCGTCGGTATCCGCCCTGGAGATGCTCCGGTCGGCGCCGCCGAACAGCCCCAGCACGGGGCACTCGAAGCCTGCCGCACGGTCGACCGGGGCGTCGCCGTCGGAGTCGTCGCGCCGGGCGACCCTGCCGTAGAAGCCGATCACGCCGGCCAGCCCGTGTCCCCGAGCGGCCTGGTTGAAGGAATTCCGGCCGCCGAAGCAGAACCCCACGGTGAACACGGCGGTGGCCCCGCCGCCGTCGGATGACCGGAGGTGGCTCACCCCCGCCGCCACGTCGGCGGCGATCGAGTCGGGCCTCGTCTGTGTGACGTGAGGTTCATGGTCGAAGTGGTCGCCCCGGGGCTCAGGGCCGGCCGTCCGGCCGAAGTAGTCGATGGCGGTGGCGTGGACGCCCGCCTCGGCGAACCGCAGGGCCAGATCCCGGTAGAACGGATGCAGCCCCCGGACGTCGGGAAGGACCACGATCCCCGGCGCCCCCGGCGTCTCGGTGAGCACCGAGTGGGCGGCGAGCCGGTTCCCGTCGCCGGCCACCAGGACGATGTCGCGTCCCGGCGTTGGCTCCTCCCGAGATCGGAGGCAGCGGCGGGCGAGCGCTCGGGTCGTGGCACATCGGTCGTCAGGTTAGGACAGAGACGCTGGTGTGCGCCTGGATCGCCCTTGCCAGAGCCCGATCGCCGGTCAGCAGCGGTGCGCCGAGCCGCTCCGCCAGCGCCACGTACGTGGCGTCGTAGGCGGAGAAGTTGTGCCGGAGCGCGAGGACCCGAGCCATCAACGACGCGTGGCCGTGCCTGATCAACCGGAGGTCGAGGTAGTTGCGGAGGGCTTCACCGGCCCGATCCTGCGCGACGGCCCCGGAGGCCATCCCGCGTCGAAGGCCGGCCGCGACCTCGACGTCGCACAGTCCCGGGACATGCACGTCGACCCCCGGCGCCTCGACGATGGGCTGGATCCGCCCCGACCGAGGAGTCCGAAGCACGTACTCGAGGAGCGCGGATGCGTCGGCGACGACGGCGCTCAAGGCTCCCTTCCAGCCTCCCGCCGCTCCTCTCGGATCAGTTCGGCGGCAGGGCGCCCCAGGTCCACGGGCTCACTGGTCCGGATGCGTTCGTACACCTCGTCCGCGGGCGGTCGCCCAACCTCTCGCTCGAGGAGCTCCTCGATGAACTGCGTGAGCGTCAGCCCACGCGCCTTCGCCCTCTTCACCAGCTCCCGGTGTAGCCGGTCGGGGACGTTCCGCACCTGGATCATCTTCGACATGCGATCAGCATGCCACATGCGATTCGCATGTTCCACGTCGTGCTCCTGTTTCGGCCTCCGGCGGAGTATGTGCCTGGGGTACGACAGACCTCGTGGCGCGGCGGTGGCCAGCAGAGTACAAACTGACTCGGGATGGCCGGGGGGAGCGCAACATGCTGAGCTTCGGGGTCTGCTTCATGGCCGACCCACCAGTGTCGCGGGTGGTCGAGCTGACGAAGCTGGCCGAGGACTCGGGGTTCGACCACGCGTGGATCTGGGACTCCCACGTGCTGTGGGAGGAGGTGTATCCGATCTTCGCCCTCCAGGCCGCGGCCACCTCCCGGATCCGGCTGGGCCCTTGCGTGACCAACCCGGCCACCCGCGACCCGACCGTGACCGCCAGCGCGCTGGCCACGCTGAACGAGATCTCGGGAGGGCGCATGGACTGCGGGATCGGGCGGGGCGACAGCGCGCGCCGCGTGATCGGCAAGCCGCCCGTCACCATGGACCGGCTCGAGGAAGCGATCCGGCTGATCCGGGACCTGGCGGCAGGACGCGAGGTGGACTACGAGGGCACGAAGACCCAGCTCAAGTGGGCCACCGGCGAGCTGCCGATCTGGGTCGCCGCGTACGGGCCGAAGGCGCTGCGCCTGGCCGGCAGGGTGGGCGACGGCGTGATCCTGCAGCTTGCCGATCCGTACCTGATCGAATGGTTCCTCCGCTACGTCCGGGAGGGGGCCGAGGCCGCCGGCCGGCGGTTCGAAGACGTCAAGGTCATGGCCGCCGCTCCGGCCTACGTGACCGAGCACTTGGCGCACGCCCGGGACGAGGTTCGATGGTTCCCGGCGCTGGTGTCGAACCACGTGGTGGATCTTGTCAAGCGGTACGAGCCAGCCGACCTGCCCCGGGCGTTCGTCGACTACATCGCGGCCCGGGACCACTACGATTACGCCGACCACGGCAGGACCGGGGCGGAGCACGCCTCGTTCGTGCCCGACGACGTGGTCGATCGGTTCTG
>DASWCX010000258.1:0-7230 GCA_036395815.1 Actinomycetota bacterium
CAGACACCCGGCGGCGTGGTGCTCGCGTCCTCCACGGTCGACCCCATCACCAACGCGACGATCGCCGGCAACACCGGGGTCCTGGCCAACGGGATTCGGGTCACAGGGGCGGCCCCCAAGGTAAAGAACACGATACTCGCCGATGATCTCGGGTCCGGTGTCGCCGTGTGCGCAGGATCGATTACCTCGTTGGGGCACAATCTCGATAGCGACGACAGTTGCGGGCTTAACGGAATCGGCGACCTGAAGAACACCGATCCCGGCCTTTCTCCCAAGGGGCTCAACGACAGCGGCGGCGGCACCAACACCTGGCCGCCTACCAACACGCTTTCGCCCGAGATCGACACTGGTGACGACAAGGGTTGCTGGATCACCGATCAGCGGTTCGTGACCGATCCCCAGGACGGCAACCTCGATGGCACGTTCCACTGCGACATCGGGGCGTACGAGTTCAGCGCGTCCACGATCAACAGCGACCTCGCAATGACGGTCACCTCCTCCCCCAATCCGGTCCCCAAGGGATCGAACGTGACCTTTACCATCAACGTCTCGAACAAGGGACCCTGGTCCACCATCAAGACGGACATCAAGCTCGTGCTGGTGACCGGGGTGACATATGTGTCGTGCTCGGCTCTCGGGGGGAAGGGCGGTGGCTCCTGCATGCCCAAGGGCCAGAGCGTCACGATCACGTACCCTCAAGGAATCGACGTGACCACGCCGGCCACCGCCACGCTGGTGGCCGCGGTCAGCGGGTCCATCCTCGTCACGTCGTTCAGCACGACCCTGACGGCGAGCTCCGACAACCCGGACACCTTGCCCAACGACAACGTGGTGACCGTGGTGGTGCAGGTGACCTGACCCGATTCGACCGAAGCGTGCGGCGGGGCCAACGGGGTCGCGCGGCGTGGCCTGCTAATCTGCGTGGCTCCATGCTGGTTCGTCGTTCTGTCGCATGAGCCGCGTCCTCGTCGTTGGTTGGGACGGCGGAACCTGGTCGGTGGCCGACCCATTGGCCCGGGCCGGCCGCCTTCCCATGCTCGCCTCGCTCCGGGAGGGCGCCGCCGAAGGGGTCTTGGAGACCGTCCCCAACATGAACAGCGCTCCGGCCTGGTCGACTGTCGCCACCGGGTTGAACCCTGGCCGGCACGGCATCTTCTATTTCGATGAGCCGGTCCCGGGAACCTATCGCCGGCGGGTGATCAATGCCACTCGGCGGTCCGGAGCCTCCCTGTGGCGCATGGCGTCGGATGCGGGCAAGAGAACCGTGGTGGTGAACGTCCCGATCTCGTTCCCGGCCGAGCCGGTCAACGGCTATCTGATCGCCGGCCTGGACAGCCCCTCGAAGACGATCTCCGGCTTCACCTACCCCCCGGGGCTGGCGGCCAGGCACCCCGGTCTGTTCGACCGCTACACCGTCGACCCGGGCGCTCCAAGCCTCATCAAGGCGGGAAAGGTGCAGGAGGCGAAAGACGAACTGCTGCAGATCACCGACGGCTGGACCTCGGTGACGGAGCGGCTGATGGAGGACGAATGGGATCTGGTGTTCGTGGTGTTCACCGCCACGGACACCGCCCAGCACTTCTTCTGGACGGGGGAAGGCCGCCGGGTGGTCGAGCAGGTCTACCAGTCGCAGGACGAAGGAACGGCCCGTCTGGTGGAGAAGGCTCGAACCCAGGACCCCGACGTGAACGTGGTGGTGCTGGCGGATCACGGCGGCGCGGTGAACACCAGGGGGCCGGAGCTCATGCCGGTGTGGCTCGAGGACCAGGGACTTCAGGCGTTCACCGCCCCCAGCGTGCCGAGCAGGGCCCTTTCCGCCGGGTTCAGGGTGGTCGATCGCACGCTCACCCGGGAGCAGAAGCTTGCCCTGGCCCGGCGGTTCCCCAGGCTCCGGGAGCGGGCCGAGTCCGAGGTGCGGCTGGCCGGCCTGCACTGGAGGAGGACCAGGGCGTACTCGGACGGCCTTCGGGACGAGGTCTTCGTCAACTTGGCGGGGCGCGAGCCGGAGGGCTCCGTGCCGAACGGCGAGTACCAGGGCCTGGTCGAGGAGCTCAAGGAGGGGATCCAGGGCATCCGGGAGATGGATACCGGGGACCCCGTGGTGGAGTCCGTGCGCCACCGAGACGAGCTCTACCACGGTCCGCACGTGGACCTGGCCCCCGATCTCACGCTCCGCTGGCTCCTCGAGGGCCGGGAGGCCCCGTTCCGGGGCTTCGAGTGCCAGACCCGCCGCGGGCGCGAGAAGATGCGAGCCCTCGTGGCCCGGTCGCCGTTCACCGACGGAGGTCACCACGGTGACGGGATGTTCCTGGCAGCCGGGCCGAACATCCGGCCCGGGTACGTGCGGGGGCGGCTGGAGGACGTCACCCCCACCGTCCTCGCGTTGCTCGGAATCCCGGTGCCGGCAGGCCTGGACGGGCGGCCGCTGGACCTGCTCAAGGACGTCGAGGCGAGGGAGGCGAAGGTTGCCCAGACCGCCGAACGTGCCCAGGCAGGCCTGCGAGAGCCCCCGGCGGGGGTCTCCGCGGCGAGAGCCGGCAGGGATCCGGCCACGGGCTACACCGCCGAGGAGGAGGAGGAGGTCCGAAGGAGGCTGGAGGAACTTGGCTATCTTTAGGCGGAAGGAGCCGTTCGCCGACTACCGACCGTTGCCGCCCCTCCGGCAACGAGCGCTGGCCGTGGTGGTGAATTACAACTCCGGAGACCGGCTCGGGCCGCTCCTGGACGTCCTCGAGCCAGAGGTCCGGCAGGTCATCGTGGTCGACAACGCATCGAAGGACGGCTCCCAGAAACCCGCCCAGGGTCGCCAGAACACGCTCCTGATCCAGAACGAGAAGAACCGGGGCTTCGCCGCCGCGGTGAACCAGGGCGCGATGCTCTGCACCGAGCAGGACGACTGGATCGTGCTGGTGAACGACGACGCCCATGTCCGCCCTGGCGAGATGACCACACTCTTGAGCGACGTCCCAAACGAATGCGCGGTCATCGCGGCGCTCCAGGTCGACTTCGAGGACAACAAGCTCAACGAGAGTGGCGGCTACGATCCGTCGCTATGGCGGTTCATGGTTTGGGCCTTCGTCCCCTTCAGTCTGCACTTGTGGTTCGGGCCGTGGCTGGCCTGGCCGTGGCCGAGGAAGGACAAGGACCTCGACTGGGTCTCGGGTGCGATGCTGGCCATCCGCAGGAGCCCCTACTTCGAGCTGGGGATGCTCGACGAGCGCTACTGGATGTATCAGGAGGACGCGGACTTCTGCAAGAAGGCCCGCCAGGCCGGATACCGGGTGATCCACCGGCCGGCCGTCCACCTCATCCATGAGGTGGCCCAGGGGAGCCGGGAGCGGCGAATCCTGTCGGGCCTTCGTTCGGTGGAGTCGCTGGCCCTGGAGTTTCCTGGGTGGCGGCTCCGCGCCCTGGGGTGGGTACTGGGCATCGGCTTCGGCCTCCGGGCCCTGTTCGCGTGGGGAACCCGCCGGGGGCTGGCGAAGGAGTGTCTCCCCCATTGCTGGGCCCTGATACGTGGGAACCTGCCCGAGCGGCACCTGCCTCCAGATGCCGATCCCGGAAGGTCGGTGGGGACGATGCCCACAGGACTCGAGGCGGGCCGGCCGGCGGACCGCAGCTCCTCTCGCTGAATGGACGTCGCCGGGGAGGGACCCTAGCCGTACTCGTTCCGGACGGCCTGCGAGATCACCGCGGGGATGGTCTTCATCAGGATGAACAGATCGTACGCCAGCGACCAGTTCTCGATGTAGAACAAGTCCAGGCGCACGTGGTCGTCGAAGCTCAACTCGTTGCGCCGCCCGACCCGCTGGCGCCCGCCCACCTGCCACAGGCCGGTCAGCCCCGGTTGCACCTGGAGCCGGTCGTGATGCCAGTCCTCGTAGAGAGCGACCTCCTTCGGCAGCGGCGGCCGCGGACCCACCAGGCTCATGTCGCCCTTGAGCACGTTGATGAGCTGCGGGAACTCGTCGATACCGAACCGGCGAAGGAACCTGCCGACGCGGGTGACCCTGGGGTCGCCAGGCAGCACGAACAGCGGTCCCGAGCCGGCGTTGCGGTGCTGGAGGTCGGGGACCAGGAACTCGGCCCCCCGGACCATCGTTCGGAACTTGTACATGGTGAACGTCCTGCCGGCCTTCCCCACTCGAGTCTGGCGGAACAGGATGGGTCCCCGGCTGGTGGTCGCGATGAGGATCGCCGATGCCACCCAGATGGGCCCCGAAAGGAGCAGGGCCAGGAAACCGAGGATGAGGTCGAAGCTGCGCTTCAGGGCGGCCTTTCCACCCGAGAGCCCCGCCGAAGGGATGGACAGGGCCAGCAGGCTGCCCACCGGCTGCACGGTGAGCCGGGAAGCCAGGATCTCCGTGAGGTTGGCGGAGACCCGGACGTCGATCCGGTTCCGCCGGAGCTGCCGCATCAGCCCGTTCATCTCTTCGGTACGGACGGCGGAGCTGGCCACGAACACCGATTCGATCCCGGCCGAATCGATGATCTGGCTGAGGTCGACCAGCGAGCCGAGCACCGGCAGCGCGTGACCGGGCCACCAGTGGCCATTGGTCTGGATCAGTCCGATGGGCAGGAAGCCGGCTGCCTTCCGTTGGAGGGTCTCCGCGATCTGGCCCGCCTCCTCGTTGGTCCCCACGATCAGGGTCCTCAGCGCCAACCTTCCCTGGGTCCGGAGGTGTGCCATGTACTGGTGCCAGCCCTGCCTGGAGGCCAGGACCAGGACCAGGATGAAGACGCTGGTCACCAAAAGCCAGATCTCGGACGTGAACGCCTTGGACCGCGGCGCCAGGACGGCCGTGGCCACGATCCGGAGCCCCATGCCAAGGATGGTCGCCTCGATGACCCTCCGAAACTCCTCCACGGGGGTCAGCCGCGACAGCCGGTACAGCCCGAGTCCCGCGAACAAAGCCACACCCCCGCCCGGTCCCAGGAGCATCGAGGCGACGAACGCGGTGTGAACGGGACCGGTCCCGTGGAGGATGAGCCGGGCCCCCACCAGGGCCAGAGAGATCATCAGGGCGTCGGTGACGGCCACTCCGAGCGCCAGGTGCCGATAGAGGCGGCGGGCCCCGGAGCCCTCGGCCCCGACGATTCGTGGGTCCTGCTCGAGGGTGCCGGATCGCTTGCGAGGGAGGGAGACAGAGCCTTCGTCGCTCACGATGATTCGATCGGCCACGCGCCCGCCTTTCCTTAAAGTCCGTTCGAGTACGGAGTGAGAAGGATATGGCGGCTTGGGGGGGCATGTCCAGATGCCTCTGGATACCGAGGGCATCTGGTGCGGTTTGCCAGCCCGGTCGACCTTGACAGAGCGCGGCGTCAGCGGGCGGTGACGTGCACCGGCATCCGGGCCACGCTCCGGATGGCGAAGAAGTCGGTCCATTCGAGGCTGTCTTCGTCCATCTCGATGCCGCTCCACTTCCGTGGCAGCCGATCGAAGGCCACCCGGGCCTCCAGGCGGGTCAGGGCCGCCCCCAAGCAGTGGTGGATGCCGCCGCCGAAGGTGAGGTGCGGGTTGGGATGCCGGCTGAGATCGAGCCGGTCCGGGTCCTCGAACACCTCGGGGTCGCGGTTGGCCGCTCCCAGCATGCACAGGACCATCTGCCCGGCTGGGATCACCTTTTCGCCGACCTCGACGTCTTCGAGCGTGAGCCGGGCGTTGATCCCCCTCGAGTCGAACCGGAGCAGCTCTTCGACGGCCCGGTTCACCAGCGAGGGGTCCCGGCGGAGTCGCTCGAACTCGTCGGGGTGGGTCAGCAGTTGGTACAGGCCGTTCGGGATGATCGTGTTGGTGACGCCGGCCACGAACAGGCCGATCACGTTGGCGACCACCTCGTCCTCATCCGTGGCTTCCCCTGAGTCGAGGGAGGTGGCCATGTGGCTCAACAGATCCTGGCGGGGCTCCTTGCGGCGGGCCCGGACGATCTCCCGCACGTACTCGGTCATGCTGGCCGCGGCGGCGGCGCCCTCCACCTTCTGTTTCGCGCTGATGGTTGGTTCGAGCACCACGCACAGCTTGCTGGCCCACTGGTCGAGGGTCGGATAGTCCGCTCGGGGGAACGAGAGGAGATCGCCGATGATCAGCACGCACAGCGGGCGGGCGAAGGCGCCCACGTACTCGAACTCCTCCACCCCGTCCAGCCCCTCCAGCAGCCCGTCCACGGTCCTCTCCACGTTCATCCGGAGCACGGCCATCGCCCCCGGGCTGAAGGCGTGGGCGGCCATCCGCCGGATGCGCGTGTGGTCCGGCGGATCGATGCTGATCATCCACCGTTCGACCGAACGCTCCAGGGCGCTGTCCGCGAGGTAGGGCCGGAAAAGGTCGTATTTCCCCCACCGGCGGAGATCCCGGCCAAGTCGGCGGTCTCGATTCAGCGCGTCGACGTCGGCGTACCGGGTGATGATCCAGTTGCCCCTGGGCGCCCGGTGTACGGGGTCGATCTGGCGCAGCCGCGCGAAGACGGGATAGGGATTGGCCCGCACGATCGGATCGACGAAGTCAAGCTGCATGGAGATGGCGTCGTTGACCCGTCGACGACTGCCCTGGTCAGCTCCGAGAACGGCGCGAGACATAGGGCCACATTATCCGGCCGCCGGTCTCGAACGACAATTGGGCGACGCGGGCGGCGGTCAAGCCGGCACCGGGCCCGGCTTCCTGAAGATCCCGTGGGTCATGGCCCGCTCCGGACCGACCCTTGGGCGGAACAGGACGTCGTCCAGGGAGATGGTCTCGAGCGGCTCCGCCAGCCGGCGCAGGAAGGCGTGAGACAGGAACTGCGAGCCGCGCCGCCGCCGGCCCAAGAGCCAGCCCATGCGGCTTCGAGCCCCTCGTACGGAGAGGGCCGGGGGGAGGTTCTTCATGGGCCTGGAGCAGAACAGCTCGAAGGTCCCTCCGGGCACCAGCAGGCGCTCCACCTCGCGGAAGTACGTCGACCAGGCCTCCTTGGGGACGTGCTGGAGACAGCCCCGGTCGAACACGAGGGCGAACCTCTCGGCGCGAAAGGGCAGGATGGGCGCCGCCGCCACCAGGAACGAAGGGGAGACACCCTTTTTCGCCGCCACGCCCGTCGCCTGCCTCACCGCTTCGAGCACGATGTCGACCCCGATGGCGGGGCGGAAGAACTGAGCCAGATAGGCGGTGGCCACTCCCGGGCCGCATCCCAGGTCCACGGCCGCGCCCTTCGGCAGGCCGCCGGCCTCCAGCAGGCGGATGAGCTCCGGTGGTGG
>DASWCX010000259.1:0-1623 GCA_036395815.1 Actinomycetota bacterium
AAGACCGTGGTGGCCGAGTTCGCCGTCGAGCGTGCCCTGGGGCACCACCGGAAGGCGTTCTACACCACCCCGCTGAAGGCCCTATCGAACCAGAAGTTCGGAGATTTCTCTGCCCGGTGGGGCTCGAGCAACGTGGGCCTCCTGACCGGGGACAACTCGATCAACTCGGAAGCGCCGGTCGTGGTGATGACCACCGAGGTCCTCCGCAACATGCTCTACGAAGGCAGCCTCACCCTGGAGGGCCTGGAGACGGTGGTGATGGACGAGGTCCACTACCTCCAAGACCCCTATCGCGGGGCCGTGTGGGAGGAGGTCCTGATCCACCTCCCGTTGTCGGTCGCCGTGGTCTGCCTCTCGGCCACCGTGTCGAACGCAGAGGAGTTCGGCGAGTGGATCGGCGCGCTCCGAGGCCCCACCCGCGTGGTGATCGAGGAGAAGCGTCCCGTCCCGCTGCGGAACCTGTACATGGTCGGCCGGGAGCTCCACGACATGCACGTCGAACAGAACGGCCACGCCATCCCCAATCCGTACCTGATCTCCCTCGACCAGCGAGAGATCCGGGCCCGCGAGTGGCGACCCCGCGCGGGAGGCCGGTACGGCCGCCGCCAGGTGGCCCGGATCGAACGGCCCCGGGAGGGACATCGCCGGGTCTACGTGCCCCGCCGGGAGGAGGTCGCCCGCCGGCTGGACGAGGAGGGCATGCTCCCCGCCATCTACTTCGTGTTCAGCCGGGCAGGTTGCGACCAGAGCGTGCAGTACCTGCGGGAAGCCGGCATCCGCCTGACGACCCGCCAGGAGGAGCAGCGGATCGTCGAGCGGGCCGAGATCAGGGCCGCCTGGATGGACGAGGAGGACCTGGCCGCCCTGGGGTTCTTCGAGTTCCGCGAGGCGCTCGCGGCCGGCGTGGCCGCCCATCATGCCGGGATGCTCCCGGTGTTCAAGGAGACGGTGGAGGAGCTGTTCCAGGCGGGCCTGATCAAGGTGGTGTTCGCCACCGAAACTCTCTCGCTCGGCATCAACATGCCGGCCAAGACCGTCGTCATCGAAGACCTGTGGAAGTTCTCGGGCGAGCGGCACGAGATGCTCACGCCGGGGGAGTACACGCAGCTGACCGGGCGGGCCGGCCGCCGAGGGATCGACGAGATCGGCTATGCCGTCGTCCTCTACCAGAGGCAGGTGCCCTTCGAACGCGTGGCCGGGCTGGCGTCCACCCGGACCTACGAGCTCCGCTCTAGTTTCCGCCCCTCCTACAACATGGCCGTCAACCTGATCAGGAACTACACGCGGGAGGAGGCCCGGCACCTGCTCAACTCGTCGTTCGGACAGTTCCTCGCCGACCGTGGGGTGGTCACCCTGGAACGTCAGCTGGAGCGAGATCGCGCGTACCTGGACGGCTACCTAGCCCGAACCGCGTGCGACCGGGGCGACTTCTTGGAGTACTGGAGGCTCCGCGAGCGGGCGGTGAAGATCCGAGCCGAGGCCAAGCGGGGGAACGAGCAGGACCGCGAGCAGGAGACGCGCGCCGCCCTCTCGGCCCTCCGGGCGGGCGACGTGATCTTCCTACCGTCGGCCAGACGGAGGGGCCTGGCGGTGGTGGTTGGCAACCGCGAGGGGCGCCCCACC
>DASWCX010000260.1:0-2069 GCA_036395815.1 Actinomycetota bacterium
ACCTCGGGCTGGTGAACCGGGTCGTCCCGGCGGGCCGGCTGATGGCCGAAGCCCATGAGCTGGCCGCCAAGCTGGCCGAGCTTCCCACGGCGGCCATCGGCCTGACCAAGCGGGTGTTCAACGAAGCCTCTCGCCTCTCCCTGGCCGAGGCGATGGACCTCGAGGCTGAGCTCCAGGATCGGGCCGCCGCCACCGAGGACCACATGGAGGGCGTGATGGCCTTCCTGCAGAAACGGGCTCCCTCCTTCACCGGCCACTAGTACACCGCTGAATAATCCGCTCGCGGATGCTCGCTCTGGAGGAGCTCGCCCTCCAGACTTCGGTCATGCAAGGACGAAGCGAACCCAACCGTGAGCTGCTCGACGCTGCCGCGCTGTGTCGTCAGCTCGTGCCCAAAGGAAGTGTCGAGGCCTTCTTGGCGGACCACCGCCAGGAGCTGTTCCCCGACGAGATGTTCGAAGACCTGTTCCCCTCGGGCCGCGGCCGTCCGTCGGTCCCGGCCGACGTCATGGCCACGGTCATGGTGCTCCAGGCCCTGGAGGGTCTGTCCGATCGCGACGCCGCCCGGGCCCTCACCGACCGCATCAGCTGGAAGGTGGCCTGCGGGTTAGCCCTGGACGACCCCGGGTTCCACCCCACGGTGCTCACCTACTGGCGGAACCGGCTGCGGGCCTCGGAGCGCCCCGAGCGCGTCTTCGACGCGGTCCGCTCGGTGGTGGAGGCCACCGGGGTGCTGAAGGGCAGGACCCGACGGGCCCTGGACTCCACGCTGCTCGACGACGCCGTGGCCACCCAGGACACAGTGACCCAGATCATCTCGGCCATCCGGCGGGTCCGCCGGGAGATCCCGGAGTCCACCGCGGTCCCCCTGGCCGCCCACGACTACGAGGCCGGGGCCAAGCCGGTCATCGCCTGGGACGACCCCGTGGCCAAGGGGGCCCTGGTTTCAGCCCTAGTGGGGGATGCCCACGCGCTCATCGAGGCCACCGACCGCGCCGACCTCACCGACGCTCAGCGAGACGCCGTCGGACTGCTGGCCCTGGTGGCCGGCCAGGACGTGGAACCGGGAGAGACCGAGGGGACCTGGCGGATCGCCCAGAAGGTGGCCCCCGACCGGGTCATCTCTACGGTGGACCCCGACGCCCGCCACATGCACAAGTCCCAGTCGTCCTACCGCGACGGGTACAAGGCCCACCTCGCCGTGGAGCCCGACACCGGGATCATCACCGCCGCGAGGCTCACCCCGGCCAACGCCTCCGAGGGCCCCACAGGAGTGATCCTGCTGCAAGGGGAGGCCCAAGGGCGGGAAGTCCTGGCCGACTCCGCCTACGGCTCTGGGGAGACCCGGGCGGCCCTCGAGCGGGCCCACCACCTGGCCACCATCAAGCCGATCCCGCTCCGTTCCGCCGTCCCCGGCGGGTTCAGCATCGACGACTTCGCCATCGACACCACCGCAGGGACCGTGACCTGCCCCCAGGGCCACACCGTCCTGATCGCCCCCCGAGGCAGCGCTGCCTTCGGCCCAAGATGCCGGGGCTGTCCCCTTCGGGAGCGATGTACCCGATCGAGGACGGGACGCACGATCAACGTCCATCCCCACCACGACCTGATGGCAGCCGCCAGGCGCCACGCCCAGACCGAGGAGTTCAAGGTTCCGTACCGTCGGTACCGACCGATGGTGGAGCGCTCGATCGCCTGGCTGGTGGCCGATGGGTGGCGGCGGGTTCGGTACCGCGGCATCACCAGGAACCAGATCGGGCTCTCGCTCCGGGTCGCCGCGATCAACCTCAGGCGGCTGGTGAACCTGGGTCTGGACCACCGGGGAGGATGGGTCTTGGCGACCTGAGGCTCTGCCCCGGAGTCGCCTCGGACGGATCTCTTCGGCGAGAACCCGTTCCAGCCTCGAACCGATACCTCAACCGGTTGGGATCCACCCTCGGAGAACCCCGCACGCCCGTTGTTCAGCGGTGTCCTAGCCGAACGCGACGCAGCGCACCGCTGGCAGCCCCTCCGCGATGCCGCGCCACGTTTCGCCGTCGTCGAACGAGACGAACACCTGCCCGTCGTCG
>DASWCX010000261.1:0-6452 GCA_036395815.1 Actinomycetota bacterium
AGTTCGCGTCATGCCTCGAGGCGAACATCCTGGCCGAAGGTGGGGCCGAACCAACCGAGGAGGCTGGGCCCGACGACGGTCCGGGCGCGGCAGAGGCCAACACTGCGGGACCGGCCAAGCCGGCGGCACCGGCCAAGTCGGGGGCACCGGCCAAGGCGGGGGCACCGGCCAAGCCGGCGGCACCGGCAAGGTCCGCGGCGCCCGTGAAGGGGATTCGCCTCGGGCTGTGGGCGTTCTGGCGGGCGGTGATCCGGTTCTTCCGTCGACTGCTCGGTGGCGGTCGCTCCTGAGGCCCAGGGCGGCGCCCGGATTTTGACCTCGGTTCGGAGCGAGGTGTACAAAGGGTCCGGCTCCGGACCCCTATCGAGGAGCGCCCGTTCCTCGGTGGAGCCTTCGAACACGTGGTCCTACTCCGGAAGGAGGCCTGAATGCTGCCGGCACGGTTCGACTATCACCGGGCCGAGTCCATCGAGGAAGCCCTCTCCCTCCTCGATCGGTACGGCGACGACGCCAAGGTGCTGGCGGGCGGGATGAGCCTGATCCCGCTCATGAAGCTGCGGTTCGCCTCCCCGGGACATCTGGTCGACGTCAACCCGGTGGCCGAGCTGGCCGGGATCGACGAGGTGGACGGCTCGCTCCAGATCGGGGCGATGACCCGGCACCGCGACATCGTGGATTCGGATCTGATCAAGGCCGGCTATCCGGCCCTGGCCACGGCCGCGCCGCTGGTGGCGGACCCCATCGTGCGCAACCGGGGCACCATCGGTGGCTCGCTGTGCCACGCCGATCCGGCCGGTGACTTCGGATCGGTCCTGCTGGCGCTGGGCGCGGAGATGGTGGTTCGAAGCTCCTCCGGCGAGCGGACGGTGGCGATCGACGACTTCCTGGTCGACACGTTCACCACCGCGTTGGACCCGAACGAGCTGCTCACGGCGATCCGGGTGCCCCAGGCCGGGCCGCGCTCGAGCGGCACGTATCTCAAGCTCGAGCGCAAGGTCGGCGACTTCGCCACGGTGGGCGTGGCCGTCCAGCTCCAGATGGAGGACGGCCACGTCGGGCGGGCCGGCATCGGGCTCACCGCGGTGGGGCCGAGGAACTTCCGGGCCGCCGAAGCCGAATCGGCGCTCGCCGGTGCCGAGCCGACGGATGAGGCCTTCGCGGAGGCGGGGAGGCTGGCGGCGCAGACGGCCCAGCCGAGCGACGACGTACGGGGAAGCGCCGGATACAAGCGGCACGTGGTCGAGGTGTTCGTTCGGCGCGGCCTGCAGGCCGCGCTCCAGGGCGCGGCGTAGGGATCGCGGGAGGCCATCATGCAGATCACGGTCATGGTGAACGGGACGGAGCGGACCGCCGACGTCGAGTCACGGCTCCTGCTGGTGCATTTCCTCCGCGACACGCTCGGCCTCACGGGAACCCACGTCGGATGCGACACTTCGAACTGCGGCGCGTGCACGGTCCTTCTCGGAGGAACCCCGGTGAAGGCCTGCACGATGTTCGCCGTCCAGGCCGACGGCGGCGACGTGACCACCGTCGAGGGCCTGACCGGGGAAGGAGGCCTCCATCCGATCCAGGCGGCGTTCAAGGAGGAGCACGGCCTCCAGTGCGGGTTCTGCACCCCCGGGATGATGCTGGTCGGGGCGGCGCTGCTCGAACGCAACCACGAGCCGTCGGACGACGACGTCCGATGGGCGATCTCCGGCAACGTTTGCCGGTGCACGGGCTACATGAACATCGTGAAGGCCATCCAGGCCGCGGGCCGGGCCATGGCTTCGGACGCCGTCGAAGCCGAACCCGCCGCCGTCTCGAGCTGACGGGGGGAGACAGATGGCGACCGACGCGGAGGAGATCCGGGGCCTCGGCCACAGCGTCAAGCGCAAGGAGGACGACCGCCTGATCCGGGGCAAGGGAACCTTCATCGACGACATCCGGCTGCCCGGGATGCTGCACATGGCGATCCTGCGAAGTCCGATGGCCCACGCCCGGATCCGGTCGTTCGACGCCTCGCAGGCCGAGGCCCTGCCCGGCGTGGTCGCGGTGGTGACGGGAGACCTGATGGCCCAGCACAACCTGGCCTGGATGCCGACGATGTCGTACGACACGCAGGCGGTGCTGGTCACCGACAAGATCCGGTTCCAGGGGCAGGAGGTGGCGGCCGTCATCGCCGAGGACCCCTACGTGGCGAAGGACGCCCTCGAGCTGATCGACGTGGACTACGAACCCCTCGACCCGGTGGTCACCCCACAGCGGGCGCTCGAGTCCGACGCGCCCGTCATCCGAGATGACAAGGAGGGCCAGACCGACAACCGCATCTACCACTGGGAGTCGGGCGACAAGGACGCCACCGACAGGGCGTTCGCCGAAGCCGACGTGGTGGTGCAGCTCGACACGCACTACCCGCGATCCCACCCCGCACCGCTCGAAACGTGCGGGTGCGTCGCCGACGTGAACCCCGCCACCGGCCAGGCCACGATCTACATGACCACCCAGGCCCCCCACGCCATCCGAACCGTCTTCGCGCTGGTGGCCGGGCTGCCGGAGGAGAAGATCCGGATCATCTCGCCCGACCTCGGCGGGGGATTCGGCAACAAGGTGCCCGTGTACCCGGGCTACGTCGTGGCCACCGCGGCGTCGCTGCTGCTGGGCCGGCCGGTGAAGTGGATCGAGGACCGGACCGAGAACCTGATCTCGACCGGTTTCGCCCGGGACTTCTACATGTCCGGCGAGCTGGCCTGCAAGAGCGACGGCACCATGACCGGCCTGCGTGTCTCGCTGCTGGCCGACGAGGGGGCCTTCCACGCGGACGCCCAGCCGTCGAAGTTCAAGGTGGGCCTGTTCCACATCGTCACCGGCTCGTACGACCTCCCGGCGGCCCACGTGGTCGCCGACGGCGCGTACACGAACAAGGCCCCCGGCGGGGTGGCCTATCGCTGCTCGTTCCGGGTCACCGAGGCCTCGTACCTGATCGAGCGGCTGGTCCAGAACGCCGCGTACGAGCTGGGGATCGACCCGGCCGAGCTCCGGCAGAAGAACTTCATCGAGAAGGACCAGTTCCCCTACACCTCGGTGACCGGGTTCGTGTACGACTCCGGCGACTACCACGGGGCGATGAAGCTGGCGCTGGAGAAGATCGGCTACGAGGGCCTGCGGCGGGAGCAGGCCGAAGCGCGCGCCCAGGGCAAGCTCTACGGCGTCGGCCTGGCCTCGTTCACGGAGGTCGTCGGGGCCGGCCCGCACAAGGACTACGACATCCTCGGACTGAAGATGAGCGACGGCGCCGAGCTCCGCATCCACCCGACGGGCAAGGCGATCCTCAAGATCAGCGTGAAGACGCAGGGCCAGGGCCACGAGACCACGTTCGCCCAGATCGTGGCCGAGGAGCTGGGGATCCAGCCCGAGGACGTGAAGGTCATGCACGGCGACACCGACAACACGCCGTACGGCCTGGGGACCTACGCTTCCCGATCCACCCCGGTCTCGGGCGCCGCGACCGCCATGGTCTCCCGCAAGATCAGGGAGAAGGGCCGCAAGATCGCCGCCCACCTGTTGGAGGTCTCCGAGGACGACGTCGAGTTCGAGAAGGGCAAGTTCTTCGTCAAGGGCGCTCCGGACAAGGTGAAGACGATCCAGGACGTGGCGTTCGCCGCGTACACCAATTTCCCGGAGGGGATGGAGCCCGGTCTGGAGGGCGTGACCTACTACGACCCCCCGAACATGACCTTCCCGTTCGGTACGTACATCGTCGCCGTCGAGGTCGACCCCGACACCGGCGAATGGAAGGTTCGCCGGATGGTCGCGGTGGACGACTGCGGGGTCCGGATCAACCCGATGATCGTGGAGGGCCAGATCCACGGCGGGCTCACCGAGGGATACGGCATCGCCGCCATGGAGCTGATCACCTTCGACGAGGCCGGCAACTGCATCGGCTCGAACTTCTCCGACTACCTGCTGCCCACGGCGTGGGAGACGCCGAGATTCGAGCTGGGTGCGACCGTGACGCCCTCCCCGCACCACCCGATCGGGGCCAAGGGCGTGGGGGAGTCGGCCACGGTGGGCTCGCCGGCCGCCTACGTGAACGCGGTGATCGACGCGCTGTGGCACCTGGGGGTGAAGAACATCGACATGCCCCTCACCTCGGCCAAGGTGTGGGAGGCCATTCAGGCGGCGGAGGCCGCTCCGGGCGGGTAGTCTCGAACCCGATGGGTTTCGACGCGTTCGATCTGGCTCGGGAGCTCTCGGCCCGGGGGGAGCGGTTCGCCATGGCCACGGTGGTGTGGCGGCGTTCGCCCTCCTCGGGCAAGGTCGGGGCTCGCGCGGTCATCACCGAAGACGGCCGCATCCGAGGATGGCTCGGAGGAGCCTGCGCCGAACCGGCGGTGATCGCCGAGGCCAGGCGGGCCATCGCGGAGGGAACGCCCCGGCTCATGTTCCTGGGGCAGCCCGGCGAGCTACCCGAACACCAGCGGGAGGGAGTGGTCTCGGTTCCCATCGCGTGCCAGAGTGAGGGAGCGCTGGAGGTGTACGTGGAGCCGGTCCTTCCGAAGCCCCAACTGGTGGTGATCGGGCGGTCCCCGGCGGTCGACGTCCTGGCACGGATGGGGACGGCGCTCGGCTGGCGGGCCACCGTGATCGACGACGGGGGACGGGCCGAGGACCATCCAGGTGTCGAGCGCGTGGCGACCTCGCTGGACGCCCTGGAGGCCGACGGCGGCTCCTTCGTGGTGGTGGCCACGCAGGGTCACTACGACGAGGACGCCCTGGAGCGCGCGCTCGGGACCCCCGCGACCTACGTCGGGCTGGTGGCGTCGCGAAAGCGCGCCGAAGCGGTACTGGGGTACCTGAGGGACCGGGGTCTGGCCGAGGACCGTCTGGCTCGGGTCCACGCACCTGCGGGGCTCGATCTCGGGTCGGTCACGAACGAGGAGATCGCTGTGGCCATCATGGCCGAGCTGGTCCAGCTCCGAGCCGCCGGCGCGGGGACGGAGATGACGCCCGCGCCGACGCTGGAAACGCATGAAGCGCTGGACCCGGTGTGCGGCATGACCGTACAGGTCGGGACGGCGCGCCACCGGGCCACGTTCGGGGGCCGCACCTACTACTTCTGCTCGGCCGGATGCCGGAAGCGGTTCGAAACGGATCCGGTGTCCTTCGTCGCAGCGGAGGCAGAGGTCGAGGCCACGTGAACGAGGACGAGCTTCGGCAGCGGATCCGGGACGACGAGAAGCTCCTCCGCCGCGCCGAGGCGGCCCTGGCCGAGGTCAAGGTGGCGCAGGGGCTTTCCGACAAGCACGCCTCGGTCCTGGCCGCGCTGCGGATCCGGCTGAAGGGAGACCCCGGTAAGAAGCTCGAGGACCTGTTGACCGCGGCCGGGGATCTCGGCGGCCCGGAGCTGGACCGCCTGCTGACGGCCGAGCCGGTGAAGAAGCGGTCCCTCGATGATGTCCTGAGCGAGAAGCCGAAGCCCAAGCCCGACTGGCCGTCAGGCCGATCGTAGCGACCGCATCGTCCGTCGCGCCGACGGCGTTCGACGACGACACAATCGGGATTTCGAGGACGAAGCATGAACCCGAACAAGTATCGGTCAGTGTATGCTCACTCCCACACCGACGGAAAAGGAGTGTTTCGTGGCAGAGAAGACGATCTTGGTTTGCGATGTGTGTGGTGATCCAGCTGTGGAGAGCGCAATTTTGGCGGTGGGATCGCGACGGCTGAAGAAGGACCTCTGCAGGACCCATCTCTCCGAGCTAACGACCGGGTGGCGGCCCGCGGGTCGGGGACGAGGGCGGCCGCCGGGGAGCCGGAACAAGGCCAAGGCGCCGGCGACGGCGACGGCGAGTCGGGCCAAGCGTCGCACGCGCAAGGCGAGCACGCGGAAAGCAAGTACGCGGACGGGGAGTTCGCGCGCCATAGCGGCCGACGTCGCCGCCGAGGTGTCCAGGCTCAAGGCCGAAGGGATGTCGTATCCGCAGATCGGCCGGGCGCTGATGGAGCGGGGGATCAAGCCGCCCCGGGCCAAGAGGTGGAACCCGGTCGTCCTGGGCCGCCTGGTGAAGCGGCCCTCCGCCGGGTAACCGAACCGCACGTCGCACCGTGCACGTCGTACGGTTCGACGATCCCGAGGAGTTCGCCGCCCGGGCCATGCCGTTGTTGCTGGCCGACGAGGCCCGGCACAACCTCATCCTGGGCCTGTGCGCCACGCTCCGTACGGAGCCCGACGTCTACCCGGAGTTCAACCTGTGGACGGTCGAGGATGCGGGCGAGCCGGTGGCCGTGGCGATGCGAACGCCCCCCCACAACCTCCTGGTCGGGCAGCCCCGAAACGGCCAGGCCATCCCCGCGCTGGCGGAGGCGCTGCACCGTCAGGGCATGCAGTTGCCCGGGGTGACCGCGGCGCGGCCCGAGGTGGAGCGGTTCGCCGAGGAGTGGCGGAAGCTCTCCGGTGTGATGCTGCGCCA
>DASWCX010000262.1:0-6301 GCA_036395815.1 Actinomycetota bacterium
GCCCGGCGCTCGCGCCGCGTTCCGGGGCGCGGCGGTCGCTCTTCCCTTCGTGGCCCTGACCCAGGTGTACCTGGGGGGGACCCGCGGCGGCCAGCACCCCGTCCATCCGGTGGTCCCCCGAGAGCCAGTCGGCCGCCTCCACCGCGGTCCTGGCGTGCGTCAGGCTGTAGAGCGGCGCGGCCTCCAGGACGAGGTCGGGGGCCAGGTCCGCGTGGGCGCCCTTGAACACCTCCTCCCGCCGCCAGATCCGGCCCACCGGCCGCCGGCCGGTCTCCGGATCGACGAAGGACGACACGCGCTCGGCGACCTCGTCGCGGACCCGCTCGAAGTCCGCCGGATCGACGATCCCGTTCGCCTCCCGCCCGGCGAGGTTGACCGAGATGCCCTCGCCGGTCGATCGGACGCTCGTGTAGGCCTTCGTCTTCGACCAGTCGACGGCCTGCGGGAGAGACACCCTCCCATGCAGCCCCAGCCGGTCGTAGACCTTGCGGGCCACTGCCCTGACCGGTCCCCACTGCATCGGTCCGAAGATCGCGTTGGACGCCGAGAACTCCAGGAACCCGAGCCGCTCGAGCAGCCGGTCCATGTGCACGGCCCTGGTGCACGACTGGAACCCATGATCGCTCATGAACAGGACCAGGTCCTCGGGACCGGTTCGAGAGATCAGGCTGCCGAGCCCGTCGTCGAGCATCCGGTAGACGTCCCGAACCCTGGCCGCCACCGCCGTCTTGGAGAGCTCGGTCTGATCGGGATGGTCCGGCGAGACGTACTTCGCCAGGCAGTGCTGCACCCGGTCTGTGGAGAAGTACACGAAGCACGCCACCCGCCAGTCCCCTTCGTCTTCGTCGACCAGGCGCTCCATAGCCTTCTGCCGTGCGGAGGTCACCTGCACCACCTCGTCGAGGAAGGCCTCAGGCCGGTTCCGGTACGTCGTCCACGACATCCCGTTGATCGGCCAGGGGGAGCCCGCCTTCTCCAGCTCGCCGGCCAGCTCCTCCGGATGGGTGAAGGCGCGCCACTTGGGCAGCACCCCTCCCGCGATCAACCTCCCCCGGATGGGGGGCGGAGGGAACGTCAGGGGGACGTTCACCGTGAGCGTTTCGACCCCCGCCCGGGCCAGGTCCTCGAGGAAGGTCCGCTCCTTGATCGAACGGAAGGTCACGGGGAACCGCTTCTCGCCCCCCCGGCCCTCCAAAATGTCGAACACCCCGTGCTCCGCCGGGTCGACGCCGGTCAGGAACGACGGCCAGGCCGTCCACGAATGGGTCGGGAGGGTTGATCTGAGCACGGCCCGCCCTCCCCGTTCGATCAGCGAGGCCAGGTTGGGCAGGACCCCCCGCTCCAGCAGGGGATCCAGGATGCGCCAGTCGGCGCCGTCCCATCCGATCAGGAGGACTCGAGGCATGTTCGGCATCAGGGCAAGCGTCGGGATCGCGGTAAGTGTACGTGCCCCGGATGTGGCCCGAACCAACCTCCCGGCCGTCGGCCAGGCGGCCGGGACCGATCTCCACCGAAAAGCCGCTTCCCGCCGTCGGAGGGTTCGGGTAGCCTGCGTGGCGTGGGTGAGGGAAACGACCGCCGGACCCTCCGGCGGAATGTCAGAGAGCTGCCCAGGGCGGCGTGGCTCCTGGTGGCCGGCTCCTTCGTCAATCGGTTCGCCAGCTTCGCCGTGGTGTTCCTGGTCCTCTACCTCACCCGGCGTGGGATCTCGCCGGCCCGGGCCGGCCTGGCCGTCGCGGTGTGGGGCGTGGGAGAGGTTCTGGCGTCGCTGATCGGCGGGCACCTGGCCGACCGGGTCGGCCGTCGCAACACCATCGTGCTCTCCATGTTCTCGAGCGCCGCCACGGTCCTGGCGCTGTCCCAAGTCCACTCGTACGGCGCCATCCTCCCCCTGGCCTTCCTGGCCGGGCTGGCCACGGAGATGTACCGGCCGGCCGGTGGGGCCCTGGTGGCCGACGTCGTGCCGGAGGGGCAGCGGGTCTCCGCCTTCGCCCTGCTGCGTTTCGCCGTCAACCTCGCCATCGCCGGGGGTGCGGCGGTCGCCGGGTTGCTGGCGAACCATTCGTTCTTCTGGGTCTTCCTGTCCGACGCCGGAACCTCGGTGGCGTTCGGCATCCTCGCCCTGGTCGCGCTCCCGGAGGGAACGCGGACGGCACGCGGCCAGGACCGGAGGGGGGGAGGCTACCTCCACGCGCTGTCCGATCGGGCCTTCACGATCTTCCTAGCCAGCTCGATCGTGGCCGCGTTCGTGTACTTCCAGCAGCAGGCCGCCCTTCCCCTGCACGTAACCCGGGTCAGCCACCTGTCGAACGCCGACTTCGGCCTGCTGCTCTCGTTGAACGGGATCCTGATCGTGCTGTTCGAGTTGCCGATCTCCTCGATCACCATGCGCCTGCCGGCCCGCCGGATGATCGGCCTGGGGTTCGCGCTGGTGGGAGTGGGCTTCGGGCTGACGGCGTTCGCCCACAGTCTGCTCGCCCTGATGGTCACCGTGGCCATCTGGACCACGGGAGAGATGATCGGGGCCCCGGTCGGGTACGCGTACGTGGCCGACATCGCGCCCGCGCACATGCGCGGCCGCTACCAGGGGATCTACGGCCTGTGCTGGTCCTCCGGGACCGTCACCGCCCCGGTCCTCGGGGCCTACTTCGTGACCCGATCCGCCAACGGCTTCTGGGTCGCCTGCGGGATCCTCGGCCTGTTCAGCGCGGCCTTCATCCTGGCCGCCCGCCAGGCGAAGCCGCCGGCGCTCGAGGCCAGCATCCCCGAACCGGTCCAAACCGGCCCCGGCCTGAAGCCCTGACCCGCTGGCGACCGCAGCCCGCGTTCCGCGTTGACCGCCCCAGCCGGACGGCCGGATAATCCTCCGGCCGGGGCAGCGGCCCTGTCGGGTGGGAGGTTTGTCGGTGGCTCGAGCCAGTCTGTTGGAACGGACCCGGATCCCTCTTCAGCTGCACGAGCGGCCGGCCATCGCGGACAGCGCCATCGAGCAACGGCTCGCTGACCTGGTCGGCGACGTCACGGTCCACGTCTCTCGGTGGTTCGACCTCTGGAAGTACATCCGGTGGCTGCTGCCCGCGTGGGATCGGCTCAACTTCCAGATGCAGGCGCAGCAGCAGACCAACTGGTGCTGGGCGGCGGTCTCGACCAGCGTCGCCCTGTTCTACGACCCCTCGAGCACCTGGACCCAGTGCCAGGTGGCGAACGGAGAGCTCGGCCGGACCGATTGCTGCGGAGCGGGGGCCAGCGGGGCCTGCAACGTCTACGGAACGCTCGACACCTCACTTACGAGGGTGGGCCACCTCGACCACAAGGATTCGAGCGCCGCGTCCTTCCAGTCGGTCGACGACGAGATCGACGGCGGGCGGCCGGTGGGGCTCCGCGTCGCCTGGTCGGGTGGTGGCGCCCACTTCCTCGCGATCATCGGCTACCTGGAGGACGCTCCGAACTACGTCGCGGTGGACGACCCGATCTACGGCAAGTCGGACCTCACCTACGACACGCTGAAGACGAACTATCAGGGGTCGGGCTCGTGGACCCACACCTACTACACGAAGGCGTAGGAGCCGACCATGCCGCTGCGAGCGCCTGAGCCCCCCGAGGAGTCGGTGGCGGTGCTCCGCGACACGCTGGGCGCGCTGGCCCAGCGGGGTCAGTTCAGCGCCCGGGGTCTGCGCAAGGCCCGGCCGGAGCAGCTCACGGCGACCGCACCACACCCGGTGTTCGTCCTCGGACTGGACGACGGCGCAAAGGAGGGCCGGCTCGAAGCCGCTCGGCCCAGCGGATGGCGGTATCTGCTCGAGGTCGACGAGGCGGTCGTGGCCAGCGCCGAGACCGGCCTGCAGGCGGACCAGCATTCGTTCTCCCATATCAACGACGGACCCTTCGTCCAGGGGACAACGGAGGCGATGACCGTCGCGGAGGAGGCGGCCGAGAAGCTGCCGCACGAGGTGGAGCTCCGGCTGCTGCACGTTCCGGCCCTGTACCTGATGAGCCTGTGGCTCGAGCCGGTGGGCCGGAACGAGGGCGGCGGGGCCCTGTTCGTGCCCATCGCGCCAGCCCCGGCCGGGATCGAGGCCAACCGGGTGTACGAGGGCGAGGAGTTCCTCGGCCGGGTGCGAGAGCTTGCCCAGGCCGTGCCCCGCCTCGCCCCGGACGACGAGACCGGAGGGGCCTGACCAGCCCGGACGCGCCGGGGAGGTTGACACTCCTATCGCCTCGATATATCGTTTCGATATATTCGACTGATATATCGACGCGATAGGAGGCGAGGTACCGGATGCTCGAGCTGGCCATCCTCGGTCTGCTGAAGGAGCGGGCCATGCACGGCTACCAGCTCAAGAAGCGCCTGGCGGACACGCTGGGCAGCTTCTGGCAGGTGTCCTACGGCTCGCTGTACCCCGCCCTGAAGCGCCTCCAGCGCCAGGGAGCGGTGGAGATGATCTTCCCGAAGGAAGAGGTGGGAAGGCGCAAGAACGTCTACCGGATCACTCCGGAGGGCGAGGCGGTCTTCGCCGAGCTCCTCGAGCGGGCCGGGCACGACGCCAGCGAGGACAACGGCTTCTCGGTTCGGCTGGCCTTCTTCAAGTACCTGAAGCCCGAGACCCGCATCCGCCTCCTGGAGCGGCGCCGGGCCTTCCTGGAAGGCAGGGGGTCCACCCTCAAGGACTCGCTCCGGAGCTACCGGGAGGCCATCGACAACTACACGCTGTCGCTCATGAACCACGAACTTGCGGCCACCGAGACCGACATCCGGTGGCTCGACGACCTGATCCAGGCCGAACGGCTGCAGGTGCAGCCCGGGTCCACCACGGCCAAACGGTCCGCCCGGCCCCGACGCCGGCGGACCGTGGCCCCGCCCCGGCCCGTCGCCCAGAAGGAGCGTGCCTGATGAAGAACGAGCCGATCCGGCTGGCCATCGTCGGCGCCGGCAACTGCGCCTCCGCCCTGGTGCAGGGACTGGAGTTCTACAAGGACGCCTCCCCCGGCGACCGGGTCCCGGGCCTCATGCACGTCGTCCTGGGTCCGTACCACGTTCGCGACGTCAAGGTGGTGACCGCGTTCGACGTCGACGGCAAGAAGGTGGGCCGGGACGTCTCCGAGTCCATCTTCGCCGAGCCGAACAATACGATCCGGTTCGCCGACGTGGCTCCGCTGAGCGTGGAGGTGCAGCGCGGGCCCACCCTCGACGGGCTGGGTCAGTACTACCGGGAGCAGATCACCGAGTCGACCGAGGACCCGGTCGACGTGGCCACCGTCCTTCGTGAGACCGGGGCACAGGTGGTGGTGAACTACCTGCCGGTCGGGAGCGAGGTCGCGGCGAAGCACTACGCGCAGGCCGCGCTGGAGGCCGGGGCGGCGTTCGTCAACTGCATGCCGGTGTTCATCGCCTCCGACCGCGAGTGGGCCCGCCGGTTCGCCGACGCCCGCGTGCCGATCGTCGGCGACGACATCAAGAGCCAGGTCGGCTCCACGATCGTCCACCGGATCCTGGCCAAGCTGTTCGAGGACCGCGGCGTTCGGCTCGACAACACGTACCAGCTGAACTTCGGCGGAAACATGGACTTCATGAACATGCTGGAGCGGGAGCGCCTCGCGTCGAAGAAGATCTCCAAGACGCAATCGGTTCAGAGCCAGCTCCGGAAGAACCTGGACAAGGAGAACATCCACATCGGACCCTCCGACTACGTGGCCTGGCTGAAGGACCGGAAGTGGGCGCAGATCCGCCTGGAGGGGACTTCCTTCGGAGACGTGCCCCTCACCATCGACATGAAGCTCGAGGTGTGGGACTCGCCGAACTCGGCCGGGATCGTGATCGACGCCATCCGGTGCGCCCGGCTTGCCCTCGACCGCGGGGTGGGCGGTCCGCTGATCGGGCCCAGCGCGTACTTCATGAAGTCTCCCCCGGTGCAGTTCTCCGACGACGACGCCCGGGAGATGGTCGAGGAGTTCATCCTGGGCAACGGCGCCTCGAAGGCCGCGGACTGGTCGAACTTCTTCGACGCCCAGACGGCGAGCTGATCCGGGAGCCGGCGTGACGGCCGGCGACATTGCCGGCGCCGGCAGCCTCACGCGGGCGAGGGCCGCCCTCGCCTCTCGGGACTTCCGCCGCCTCCTGGCCGGGCGCCTGGTCAGCCAGACCGCCGACGGGCTGTTTCAGGCCTACCTGGTGGCCCAGCTGGTGTTCCTGTCGCCGGAGAAGCACGGGACCGCCATCGGGGTGGCCAAGGCCTACGCGGTGCTGGTCATCCCCTTCTCGATCGTGGGACCGCTCTCCGGCGCGTTCATCGACCGGTGGTCC
>DASWCX010000263.1:0-1810 GCA_036395815.1 Actinomycetota bacterium
GTCGGAGCAGGCTCCCACCAGGCGGCGTAGCAAGAGGTACACGAGGGACAGGATCACGAAGCGGCGACGGCACAGATGGGACGCTCACGAGGCGAATCGGAGTTCTGGCACCCTTCGTGTGTCCAGCAGGTCGGGCGCCAAGAGAAAGGAGGAAGACCGAGGCGTAACCGAGCGACAAGCTCACGGCAGCCAGCCGGTGTGAGTCCGGTCCGGGGAGACGCCAGGGTCCCCGGTAGCACGGCTCCCGGCGCCGGGCGAGATCCCGGCGCGGGCACAGGGGCCGCAGCCTCGCCCCAAGCTGGGCGGGTCTTGTCGGCCGCCATAACCAGTTCCTCGAACGACTCGGTGACGGCAGCGGCCAGCCGGTCCAGGTCGGGGACGATCGCCGCGTCGGCGGTGAGTCCGAACGAGAGGCGCCCCTCCCACGTCATGGCCCCCACCGTCAGCCCGACGCCCTCAGCGAGAGGCAAGATCGGGTAGGCGATGTCGAGGCGAGAGGGCGAGCTCCGCAAGCTCGGGATCCGGGTGGGGGCGACCACCATCCGGACCCTTCTCCGGGCCGACGGATTGGGACCGGCACCAAGAGGCTCCGTCCCTAAGTGGAGCGAGTTCCCCTGGCACCGCCGTGCCAGACTTAGTCGACGAGAGGAAAGGAGGCCGGGGCGATGCCGGACAGACCCAGCATGAGGAACTTGGCGAAGAGAGCGATCCAGGTCGGAGAGGAGGCCGCCAAGAAGGCTGCTCCCGTGGCCAAGAAGGCGGGCGAGCGTGCTGCCGAGGCCGCCAAGAAGGCTGCTCCCGTGGCCAAGAAGGCAGGGAAGTCATTGTCCGAACGCCTGGAGAGAGCCAGCAAACGGGCACGAGAGCGCCGGAAGGAGCTCTGAGGGGACGGCGGCCCAGATCCCGGGTATCAAGGTGGCGGGAAAGACCGGCACTGCGCAGACCAACACCGGGAAGCCCCGCGCGTGGTTCGTGTGCTTCGCCCCGGCGGCCAATCCACGGATCGTCGTGGCGGTGGTCGTGCTGAACAAGGCCGTCCTGCAAGCAGCATTGGGAGGTTAGGAGCATGGCCCAGATCGACGTGGTCCTGGGCGGGCGATACCGGCTCGTGCGGCGGATCGCCGCGGGCGGCATGGGCTCGGTGTGGGAGGCGGAGGACACCCTCCTGCACCGGCGCGTCGCCGTGAAGGTCCTGTCGGAGGCCCTGGCCGAGGACGGGCGTTTCGTGGAACGGTTTCGTCGGGAGGCTCGGGCGACGGCCGGCCTCTCCCATCCCAACGTGGCTGGCGTCTTCGACTACGTGGAGGAC
Organism: Actinomycetota bacterium; assembly: GCA_036395815.1. Taxonomy (GTDB): domain Bacteria; phylum Actinomycetota; class UBA4738; order UBA4738; family UBA4738; genus DASWCX01. The sequence goes on from DASWCX010000263.1 coordinate 1,310, forward strand.
GGCGACCGCCCGTTCCTGGTGATGGAGCTGATTGAGGGTGAGACGCTGGCGGATCGTCTCGCCAGGCAGGGCCGCCTGCCATGGCGCGAGGCGGCGGCGATCATCGAACCGGCCGCGGCAGCGCTGGAGGCCGCCCATCGCGCCGGAATCGTCCACCGCGACGTGAAGCCCGGCAACATCATGATCACCCGAACCGGCCACGTGAAGGTCATGGACTTCGGCATCGCCGCGGCGACCTGGGCAGCCCCCCTCACCGCCACCGGCGCCGCGATGGGAACCGCCACCTACATATCGCCCGAGCAGGCCTCGGGGAAGGGAGCCGGCCCGGAATCAGACGTGTACTCACTCGGCGTCGTCCTCTACGAGATGTTGACGGGGCGACCGCCGTTCACCCGCCACACGCCGGTGGCGGTGGCCATGGCCCACGTTCGCGACGTGCCCCTTCCCGTAAGGCAGCTTGTTCCATCGAAGGCAACCATGGGCATCACGGTGGCACGTCAA
>DASWCX010000264.1:0-2673 GCA_036395815.1 Actinomycetota bacterium
CACCCACTCTCGCCTGATGAGGCCTGGGGACACGTGGAGGCGTGGCTCGCGGCACCGCCTGCGTGGATCCCGAGCGCGACGGAGCGCCACGCGGAGGTCCTTGGGTCCCTGATCCGCTCCTACCAGCTCCGAGCGAACCTGATCTCGGATGCGCATCTCGCTGCGCTGGCCATCGAGCACGGGCTCACGGTATGGTCCGCAGACACCGACTTCGCCCGCTTCAGGGAGATCCGCTGGCAGAACCCGCTGGAAAACTGACCGGCGTCAGGGGAGCTCGAACCGGCCGCGGGCCACGATGACGGCCGAGCCGCCCACTTCCACCAGTTCGACTCGGTCCGGCCCGCCCTCGACTCGGGCGTAGAGCTTCGACGGCCGGCCGATCTCGGCGCCCTGGCGGATCTCGATCTCCCGGCCCCATTCGATGCGGCCGTGGCGTGCCAGGTGGAGCGCCAGCGGGCCGGCGGCCGAGCCGGTGGCCGGGTCCTCGGAGACGCCCAGCGACGCGGCGAACATCCTCGTCTTCCACCGGCCGCCGGTCCCGGCGAAGCAGTTGACGCCGATGTCCCCCAGCTCCACGAGCCGTCGCCCGTCGGGCCGGAGATCCGCGACCCTCTTCTCGGACCCCAGCGCCACGAACACGTGCCGTATCCCGTTGTCGTAGAGCTCCACAGGAAGCTCCGACCGGTCCACGCCGAGCGCCCCGAGCAACTCGGCCTCCCGGTCGTACGATTCGATGGTCGGGAGAGGTTGCCGCATCCGCCCGAACGCCACCGTCGACCCGGCCCGCTCCAGCCGCACCGGCACGGTCCCCTTGCCGGTCTCCAGCCTGACCTCGTCCATACCGCGGGCCTCGCCGACGACGAACGCGGTCCCGAGGGTGGGATGGCCGGCGAACGGGACCTCGCCGGCGGGAGTGAAGATGCGGATCCGGGCGTCCCCGTCCCGCTCGGCGGGCAGCACGAACGTCGACTCCGAGTAGTTCAGCTCGCGGGCCAGCCGCTGCATCTGCTCTCCGGCGAGCTCACCGGCGTCGATGAACACGCCGAGCTGGTTGCCCTCCAGCGGCGTGTCGGTGAACACGTCGCACACGACGTAGTCCACGATCACGAACCGGCTCGCTCCATGGTGGGCCGCCATTGTCTCGCCTGGACCGTGCGCGCGACCTGTGGACGGGGTAGCGACCGAGCCACTCGGAGCGCCGTCAGGACAGCGACCACGCCGCACACCCCGACGACCGCGAGTAGGAACGCGGGGGATCGGGCGTCGGTCCCCGCGGTGAGTGCGTGGACGGTGCTCGAGGCGAAGAGGACGAAGCTTCCGAAGTGGACCCGGCGCCACAGGCGCTTCGACACGTGGGCCCGGGCGAGCGACGTCAGCTCTACCGCCAGGAGCAGGTAGAAGGCGGCGATCCCCCAGGCCACCGCCACGGGATGCCAGGTCCCGGTGAACGGGACCAGCGCTTCGACCAGCCCGAAGTGCACGTACGTGTCGAACAGGATCGCGAGCACGTGCACGCCGGTGAAGATCAGCGCCATCCCGCCGAGGAACCGGTGCAGGTCGAACAGCCACGCGGGGCGAGGCTTGCGACCCAGCGCGTGGGTCGAGAGGGCGAGGCCCCACACCACCGAGCCGGCCGCCAGCGACCAGGCCACGATCCCGGCGGCCCGGGCCGCGTACCAGGTGAGCTGGGCGTTCACCGCGCACCACCCCCCGCCGTGGTGAGGGCGCGCCGCGGTGCCGGGCTCGGCCCCGGCCCCGATCCCGTGAACCGATCGAACCCAAGGCTCGGGTACAGGGCCCCGCGGTCGTCCACCAGCACGCCGTCGGTCCCCGTCGAGGCCAGCAGGAACAGGCCCTCGGACAGTCCGGCCACGAACGCGGCCTTGGCCACCACCTCGGCCTGCCATCCCTCGGCGGCGATCACCGTTGCGGCGGCCAGGCCCGTGCGGGCCGGCAGGCCCGTGGCCGGATCGATCAGGTGGTGGCGCCGATCGTCCTTCGGGCCCCAGGCCCGCCGGACCCGGCTGCTGGTGGCGACGGCCCCGCTCCGAAGCCCGATCATGCCCGCGGGCCGCCCACGGAACGGATGTTGGACGGCCACCGCCCATGGCCCACTCTCGGGGGCCTGGCCCTCCACCCGAAGGTCGCCGCCCACGTTGGCGCAGACGCCCGCCGCTCCTCGGGACAGCAGCTCCCGGACCAGCAGGTCGGCCGCATAGCCCTTGCCGATGCCGCCCGGATCGAACCCGACACCCGAGGGAAGCGTCACGGTCGAGGCCGCTTCGTCCACCACGATCCTCGCGAACCCGAAGTCGAGATTGGAGTGGCCGTTCCGTGAGGTGTCGGTCAGACGCTCGAAGCTGCGGTCGTATCCGGCCCGCAGGACCGCGCCGAGAACCGTGGGGTCGAACCTTCCATCGGTGATCCGGGCCCCCTCGAGGGCGAGCCGCACCATGGCGAGGGTCTCCGCCGAGACCCGCACGGGCCTGCCGCCGGCCTCGTTGAGCCGGCTGATCTCGCTGTCCGGCCGGAACCGGCTCCACCGCCGCTCGAGGTCGTCCACGAGCTCGCGTGCCGTGTCCAGGTGGTCCAACGAACCGCCCACCACCACCACGTGCACGTCCGTCCCCATCGCGGGGAACCGGGCCTCAGCTTGCATCGGTGGTGGTCGTT
>DASWCX010000265.1:0-4183 GCA_036395815.1 Actinomycetota bacterium
GTACTTGCGGCCCCAGTTCAGGATGAACTTGACCGGCTGCGGCATGGGGACCGATTCCATCAAACCCATCTAGGTCGGCGTCCTCTCTCGGAGCGGGACCCGGGTGAGCCCGGGCGGTGTAGCGATGCGGGCGCGGCGCGCCGTCTCGATGCCCTCCCAGTGCAACACGCCCTTTCGGTAGGCGTACAAGAGGCCGACCGCGAGGATCCCGATGAAGATGGCCATCTCCACGACCGCTTGGTAGCCGAGGCCCACGAACACCCTGGCCCAGGGGAACAGGAACACGCTCTCCACGTCGAAGATGACGAACAGGAACCCGTAGATGTAGTAGCGGACCTGGCTCTGAGACCAGCCCTCGCCGACGGGGTCGATCCCGCACTCGTAGGTCGTGAGCTTGGCCGGGAGAGGGCGATGGGGAGCCACGGCTCGCGCAAGCCCGAACGCCACGGCGACCAGGCCGGCACCGGCGATCAGGACCGCGAGGACGACGCCGTAAGACTGGTAGTAGGTCCCCACGCTTGTGAACGCTTTCTCAAGCGGCGCGATTCTAACAAGGCCCTCATGGCGATTGCCGAGCTCCGCATCGGGCGGCCAGGAACTCGGCGAGCGCGACGAGCGCCATACGGGCCGGGCCGTCGGGAAGCCGGAGCCCGAGCTGCCGGGCCCGGTCCACCTCCGCCGCCACCGCCACCCGGGCCGGCTCCAGGCTCCCCGGCGAGCGAACGATCCGAAGGGCCCGCTCCAGCCGGTCCCCCTCGGGTGGCCCCTGGCCAAGGATGTCGGCGAGCTCGCCGCCACGCTCCTCGTCGGAGAGGGCCGAGAGCACGGGGAAGGTGTAGACCCCCTCCTTCATGTCCACACCGGGCTCCTTGCCGAGCTCCTGCTCCGAGGCGCTCACGTCCATGATGTCGTCGGAGAGCTGGAAGGCCATCCCCAGGGCCTCCCCGAACGCCTCCAGGACGTCGACGTGGTCCGAGGAGGCATCGGACAGCACCCCGCCCAGCCGGCAGGACGTGGCGATCAACGCCCCGGTCTTCCGCCGGATGATCTCCAGGTAGGCCGCCCTGGTCTGCTCAATCCTGCCGGCGGACTCCACCTCCCGGATCTGCCCGTCGCAGAGCGTGGCGATGGTCCTGGCGAGCAGGGCGCAGACGTCGGTGCCGAGCTCGGTGGAGATCTCGGAGGCCCGGGCGAACAGGTAGTCGCCGGTCAGGATGGCCACGGTGTTGTCCCACCTCGCGTTCACCGACGGGATCCCCCGGCGCGCGTCCGCCTCGTCGATCACGTCGTCGTGATACAGCGTGGCAAGGTGGACGAGCTCGATGGCCACCGACCCGGGGATGAGCCGCGGATCCGCCGGGTCGCCGAAGTACCCCGAGAGCAGCACCAGCATGGGCCGGAACCGCTTGCCTCCCGCCGCAAGCAGGTACGAGGACGTCTCGGCCAGCAGGTCAGAGTCCGCACGCACCGCCTTCTCCAGGGCGGCCTCCACCTCATCGAGGCGGCCCCGGACGTCGCGCTCCAGCTCCGCATCCGGCGCCTCGAGGCCCGGGACGAGCTGCCTGCTCATGTGGCCGACCCTATCCGAAAGCCGGCCGGCGTCACCATCGAAGGATCGCCGCCTTGTCGAGCACGCCGAGCACGATGCCGGGGAACACCCCGAACAGGAGGGTAAGGACCGCCGGCACGGCGACTGCCACCCGTGGCCAGGTCGAGCGATCGGGCTCGGCGTCGTCCTGCGGTTCCTGCATGTACATCAGCACCATGACCCGGATGTAGAAGGAGGCCGCCACCACGCTGGCCAGGACCCCGACCAGGACCAGGGGCCAGTGGCCGGCGCCGACCGCCGCCCGGAACACGTTCACCTTGGCGATGAACCCCGCCGTGGGCGGGATGCCGGCCAGGGACAGAAGGAACAGCGTGAGCAGGGCCGCCAGCAGCCGGCTTCGCCGGTACAGGCCGGCGTAGGAGGAGAGCGAGGTCCGCCCCTCCCCCCGCGCCGAAACCAGCATCACGACGCCGAACGCCCCCAGAACCATCAGGGCGTACGCGAGGAGGTAGAACAGCGCCGCGGAGATCCCGTCCTGGCCCGCCGCCGTGAGCGCGATCAGGACGAACCCGGCGTGGGCGATGCTCGAATACGCGAGCATCCGCTTGATGTCGGTCTGGGCGATGGCGATCAGGCTGCCGGCCACGATGGTCACCGCGGCGATCGTCCACACCAGGGGGGTCCAGTCCAGCGTCAGCGGCTGGAACGACGTCTCCAGGACGCGGATCAGCGCGGCGAACGCCGCCACCTTCGTCCCGGCGGCCATGTAGGCCGTGACCGGGGTCGGCGCACCCTGGTAGACGTCGGGGGTCCACATGTGAAACGGCACCGCCGAGACCTTGAACCCGAAGCCGATCCCCAGGAACGCCACGGCCGCGAGCGCCAGCCCCAGGCTCCCGGTCTGCCCCGCGAGGGCGTGAGCGATGGCGGACAGACGGGTGGATCCGGTGGCGCCGTAGGCCATGGCCACCCCATACAGGAAGAAGGCGGAGGAGAACGCTCCGAGGAGGAAGTACTTCATCGAGCCTTCGACGGAGGACAATCGAGCGGAGATGCCGGTCAGCACGTACAGCGAGAGCGACAGGATCTCCAGGGCCAGGAACACCAGGATCAGGTCGGCGGCCGCGGCGATCAGCGTCATGCCCGCTGTGGCGAACAGGACGAGCGGGTAGAACTCGGCACGGGCCTCTCCCGAGCGTCCGAAGTAGTGGTACCCGTACACCAGTCCCATGGCGGCGATGCCGAGGAGGAACAGCCGGGCGACCACCGCGAACCGATCCGTCGCCACCATGCCCCCCAGCACGGTAAGGTCGCTGCTCCAGTCCCACAGGCCGATGGAGACGACCGCGGCGCCCGCCACACCGATCAGGGACACCGCCAGCAGCGTCGAGTGCCCGATCCTGGGGTTGAAGGCCACGCCGAGGAGGACCACGATGGCCGCGCCAACCAGGACGAGCTCGGGCCCGATCGGCCCGAGCTGGATGGGCGGATGGGTCAGGAACTGGGCGAGCATCACGGGCCCTCCGCCGCGGCGAGGTTCGCATGCGGCCCAGCATCGACCGGGTGGCCCGAGTCCACGGCCTTCACGATGCGGGTGGTGGTGGGATCGATCCGATCGAGCAGGGGCTTGGGAAAGATCCCGATGGCCAGGATGAGCGCCAGCACCGGCGCGAGCAGCACGTACTCGCGAACCGACAGGTCCGGGTGGTTCGCATGCTTCGCCGGCACGGGGCCGTGGGCCATCCGCTGATACGCCCATAGCAGGTAGATCGCCGCCAGCACCACTCCGATCGCGGCGATCGCCCCGAATGCGCGGTTGCGGGCGAACGTGCCCAGAATCACCAGGAACTCACCGATGAAGTTGTTCAGCCCGGGCAGGCCCAAGGAGGACAGCGAGACGAACAGGAATGCTCCCATCAGCCAGGGCATCCCCGCCGCCAGGCCGCCCATCTCCGAGAGGTTCCGGGTGTGGGTTCGCTCATAGACCATCCCGACGAGCAGGAACAGCGCGCCCGTCGACAGCCCATGGTTGACCATCTGGAGCACCCCGCCCGTCATGGCTTGGAGGGTGAAGGCGAACGTCCCAAGGACGACGAACCCGAGATGGGACACGGATGAGTACGCCACTAGGCGCTTCACGTCTGTCTGCATCATGGCCACGATCGCGCCGTAGACGATGCCGATCAGCGCCAGGACCGAGATGGCGCCGGCCAGCGACCGGGAGGCCTCCGGGAACAGCGCCAGGTTGAACCGGATGAGGCCGTAGGCCCCCACCTTCAGCAGGATCGCCGCCAGGATGACCGAGCCCGCCGTCGGGGCCTCGGTGTGCGCGTCGGGGAGCCATGTGTGCAAGGGGAACAGTGGCACCTTGACCGCGAAGGCGACGAAGAACCCCAGGAACAGCCAGCGGGCCGCCGCACCCGTGATCCCAAGCCCGATCAGCTCGCGCACGTCGAACGTCGGCCCACCGGGGAGCGCGCCCGACCGCGCGTACAGGAACAGGATGGCGACGATCAGGAAGGCCGACCCGAACATCGTGTACAGGAAGAACTTCACCGCCGCATAGACCCGGCGCTCGCCGCCCCACGCACCGATGATCAGGTACATGGGGAACAGGATCGCCTCGAAGAACAG
>DASWCX010000266.1:0-10036 GCA_036395815.1 Actinomycetota bacterium
TGAGCGGGCAGCCTTCAAGAGCTGGATCAGAGATCAGCAATCGTCTGGCGTCGGGGCTGGGAATCCCTCTGCTCTTCGTAACGAGACACGCTATCTCCGCTCCAGGAGGCGCCAGGCCGGGTTGACCGGCCCGATGCCCCCTCCCAGCTCCAGCCCATGCCGGATGGCCTCGGTCACGAACTCCTTGCCTTTGCGAACGGCGTCCAGTAGCACGTCGCCCCTGGCCAGGTGGGCCGTGATCGCCGCGGAGAGGACGCACCCCGTCCCGTGCGTGTGGGGCGTGTCCACGCGGTCCGCGGAGAGCCACTCCTCGTGGGTGTCGTAGGCGAGCAGGTCGTCGGCGCCGACGCCCTCCAGATGCCCCCCCTTCACCAGCACCGCCCCGGCCCCCAGCTCGAGGATCGCCGCCGCCGCCTTCGCCATATCGTCCTTCGTCTCGACCTCGAACCCGGCCAGCCCGCCGGCCTCGGGCAGGTTGGGCGTGACCAGGGTCGCCAGCGGGATGATCCGGGACCGCAGCGCGTCCACGGCGTCGGGTCGAAGCAGGAGGTGGCCGTGCTTCGACATGAACACGGGGTCGACCACCACGTTCGGCAGGCCGTACTCCTCGATCGCGGCGGCCGCCGCCTCGATGATCTCCTTCGACGAGAGCATCCCGGTCTTGGCCGCGTCCACCCCGATGTCGCCGGCCACCGCCCGGATCTGCGCGCCCACGGTCTCCGCGGGGACGTCGGCCACGCCGGTCACGCCCTGCGTGTTCTGCACCGTGATGGACGTCAGCGCGCTGGTCCCCCACACCCCGAGCATGGCGAAGGTCTTCAGGTCGGCCTGGATGCCGGCCCCGCCGCCGGAGTCAGAGCCGGCGATGGTGAGCGCGCTGGGCACGGCCGGGTCACGCCCCAAAGTGGTCCCACCCCTTCGGCTCGAGCGGCCGCTCCCGGCCATCGGGACCCACGGCGACCAGGCCCGACCCCTCGCGGATCTCCCCGATGTCGGTGAGCGGCGTGCCGAACCGCTCCCACAGCTTCTCGGTGGCCGGTTCGACGGCCCAGGCAGGCATGGTGGCCAGGAGCTCGTAGTCGTCGCCCCCCTCGAGGGCGAGCCGGAGCGGGTCCACCCCGGCCAGGTGGCCGAGCCCAGGCGCCACCGGGACCCGGGTCAGGTCGACCGCGGCGCCCACGTCGCTCTCCCGGCACAGCCGGGACAGGTCGAGGGCCAACCCGTCCGAGACGTCCATCATGGCGGTGGCCCCGGCCTGGGCCAGGGTCTGCCCCTCGCCCACCCGGGCGATCGGGCGGCACAGCGCCCGGAGCAGCTCGTGGCCCCAGTCGGTGGCGGCGTCGTGGGACTGGGCCCGAGCCAGGTGCAGCCCCCCCGCGGCCGCTCCCAGGACCCCGGTGACGACGATCCGATGCTCCGGCTTCGCCCCGCTTCGGGTCACCGTCCCGCCCCTGGGAGCCTCGCCGGTGACTGTCACGGAGATCACCACGCGATCGGCCCGCGACACGTCCCCCCCCACCAGGGCCAGCGCGTATTCGTCGGCCGCCTCGCGGAGCCCTCCGTACATCTCCACGATCCACGCGGCTTCGACGTCCTTCGGCACCCCCAGTGTGACCAGGCCGAACCGGGGGCTGCCGCCCATGGCCGCCACGTCGCTCACGTTCACCGCCACAGCCTTGTATCCCAGATCCCGGGGCGAGAGCATGCCGAGGTCGAAGTGGACCCCCTCCACGAGCATGTCGGCCGTGAGGACGCCGAGGCGGTCGCCCATCTCGACCAACGCGGCGTCGTCCCCCGGGCCGAGCACCACCCCCGGCAACGGGCCGGAGAGGATCTTGCGGATGGTCTCGATCAGCTCGTCCTCGGTGAACCCGGGCATAATGCGAGCCTAGCCGAAACCCGACAACCGGAAGGGAGCGGGCCATGCCGGTCATCAACACCATCGATCTCGAAGGGGTATCGACCGAGTCCTGGGGCGACGCGGCCCGGGAGGCGCTCCGCGAGGCGGCCAAGACCATCCGCAACATCAACAAACTGGAGGTCGTGGGAACCGGCACCAGGGTCGAGGACGGCCGGATCGTCGAATACCGAACCCAGGTGAAGCTCTACTTCACCATCGACTCGGAGCGCTGAACCCGTCCGATAGAATCGCTTGCTTCCCCCCAAGACCCCTACTCGAGGAGACCCGACTCATGCGCGCCAAGAGGATCCATGACAACCCTTCGCCGGAGGAGTTGCGGGCCTTCACCGAGGAGATGCCGACCTCCCGGATCACCGAGTTCGGCAACGTCAACGTCCAGACCCGGGTCACATCCCGGAGCGCGGGGTCGACGTTCATCGTCACCGACGACCCGAGCGTCACCGACGGCAAGACCATCAAGCGGGCCGAGTACGACCGCATCGCGCAGATGCAGGACGACTACATCGCGGAGCAGGAGATGGTCGTGGTCGACGGCCACATCGGGAACGTCGAGGGGTTCGAGACCCCGGCCCGGCTGACCATCGAGCGGGCCAACGCGAACATCGCCGGCATGCAGCAGAAGCTGTACTACCCGCGCCGCCCGGTCGGGCCTGAGGTCCACGTCATCTACACGCCGAACCTCAACGCCCCCGACTACCCCGACGAGCGGGTGATCGCCGTCGACCTGGAGAACATGGTCACCCGGGTGATCGGGGCCGACTACTTCGGCGAGTCGAAGAAGGGCGGCCTTCGGATGTGGAACAAGATCGTCTTCGACCGGGGCGGCCTGGCGTTGCATGCCGGGTGCAAGGCTGTTCCCGTGGGTGACGACGAGAAGGTGTTCCTGATCATCGGCTTGTCGGGGACGGGCAAGACCACCACCACGTTCACCACCCAGAACGACTCGCTCCCGGTGCAGGACGACTTCGTCGCGCTCATGCCGGGCGGCGTGGTCTACGGGACCGAGAACGGCTGCTTCGCCAAGACCTTCTCGCTCGACCCCGAGTTCGAGCCCAACATCTACCGGGCCGTGACCTCGCCCGGGTCCTACCTCGAGAACGTGTACCAGGACGAGCACGGCAAGGTGAACTTCTTCGAGACCTCCTACACGAAGAACGGGCGGGCGGTGTTCTCGCTCTCGGACCTCGGCCAGTTCAAGGACGCCCGCGACCTCGGCCGGGTCGACTACCTGCTGATCCTCAACTGGAATGAGAACATCATCCCCGCCGTGGCCCGCCTGTCACCGGTTCAGGCCGCCGCGTACTTCATGCTCGGGGAGACCACCGGGACCAGCGCCGGCGGGAAGGCCGAGGAGGGCAAGTTCCTCCGGGTGCCGGGCACCAACCCGTTCTTCCCCCTCCGGCACGGCCTCCAGGGCAACCGCTTCCTCGAGCTGCTCGACACCCACCCCATGGAGGTCTACCTGATGAACACCGGCCGGGTGGGCGGCAAGGAGGACGACGAGCGGTCGAAGAAGGTCAAGATCCCGCACTCGTCCGCCATCGTGAAGGCCATCGCCGAGCAGACCATGAAGTGGGATGAGGACCCCGACTTCGGCTACGAGGTGGCCTCCACGGTCCCGGGGATCGACGATCCGGAGCTCCTCCAGCCGCGAAGGCTCTATGAGCGCCAGGGCCGCATGGAGGAGTACAGCGCGTTCGTCGACCGGTTCAAGGGCGAGCGGGTCCAGGAGCTCGGGAAGTACACCCTGTTGTCCGAGGAGATCGTTCGCGCCGTCTCCTGATCGGCCGAACCAAGAGCTACTGGCCCATCCCCTCCTGCACCCAGGTGCGGAACTTCTCGATCTGATCCGGGGGCCAGGCGCCGTCGCAGGGCATGTCGCCGTCCTGGAGCCGCTCGAGGATCGCGGGTGCGTTCTCCTTCACGTCCTCGTACCGCCACAGGTCGAATGCCCACTCCATCCGGGCCCGGTCCTGGTCGCGGAACAGCGGCCGGATGTCCTGCTCGTAGCTCAGCGCCATGTCGTCTCTCCTCTTCGCGTCGGACCCGGCCGGAGCCGGACGATCAGGCCTTCAACTCCTCTGGGTCCAGCGGCTTGGCCGCCGGGCCCCGGACCACCTGGCCCCGGACATCGTACCGGGAGCCGTGGCACGGACAGTCCCAGGTCCGGTCCGAGTCGTTCCAGTCGACGGTGCATCCCATGTGCGAACAGCGGGGCGACACGGCCACGAGCCCCCCGTCCTCGTCCCTGTAGACGGCCAGCCTTCGCCCGTCCACGTCGATCACCGCGCCGTGGCCGGGGGCGATCTCGTCCAGCGTCCGATCCACGGTCTTGGCCACCAGCACGTCGGTCGACGCGAGGTGGGCCACCCTGTTCGGCACCGACCCCAACAGGAACCTCCTGGCTCCCGACATCCCCTTGTTCCCCACCACCACCAGATCGCCCTCGGTGTCCACGGCGATCCGGCAGAGCTCCTCCGCCGGATCCCCCTGCACCACCCGCTGATCGGCCTCCACACCTTCCGGGGCCAGGGCCGCGGTCTGCTCGAGGGTGATGGCGCCGAGCAGCGGATCCCCCACGTAGACCAGCGTGACCGACGAACCGAGCCTCATGGCCAGCTCCAGCCCCTTCCGGGCGGCCTCGCTGGCGGTGGGGGAACCGTCCGTTCCGATCACGATCCTCCGGTACGCCTTCGGCGCGGTCGCTCCGGACGCGAGCGCCCCGGTGGTGTCCACGATCAGCAGGTCGGAATCGGCGAAGTGCGCCGCCCGGTCGGGCACGCTTCCAAGCCGGAACCTCTTCGCCTTGCCCATGCCCCTGTTCCCCACGACGATGAGGTCCGCGCCCTCGCGCTGCGCGACCTGCAGGATGATGTCGGCCGGCTCGCCTCGCTGGATCCACGTGGCCGCCTCGACCCGGTCCGCCTTGGCCGCCTCCTTCGCCGAGGCGAGCACGTCCGCCGCCCGCTCCTCGGTGATGGCCGGGGGGTCGAACGCGGTGACGATCACGAGCTCCGCCCGAAGCCGCTTGGCCAGCCGGGCCGCGGCGGCCTGCGCGATGACGGCGGAGTCCGAGCCGTCAGTCCCGATCACGATCTTCCGGTATCCCATCCTCGCTCCCCGTCGCCTAGGGCCCGCTGCCCGCCACCAGCGTGCCGTTCATCTGCGGATGGACGTCGCACCGGAAGAAGTACGAACCGGGCGGGAGGGCTCCGACGTGGTACACGATCTGCTTCGGCCCCTGGACGAGCTGGCCCCGGAACAGCAGCTTCGACGTCGAGGCATCCGTGTAGACGGCCACGTTGTGCTGGATGCCGCGGTCCTCATTGTCGAAGGAGAGGTCGAACGGGCGGGACGCCGGGGCATGGAGGGCCTTGGTGTCGAATGCGATCCCCTTCGCCATGATCTGGATCGCCGTGCCTCCGGACGCGGCCGGGGCCTTGGTCCCCCCGAACCCCAGGGTCGGCTTGAACAGCATGAAGTACAGGATCAGGCCGAGGGCGACCACGCCGATGCCCATGACCGCGCCGGGCGTGCGCGACCGAAGGACCGAGTCGAACTGCTCCTCCGTCACCGCCTTCGAGCCCCCCGCTTTCGCCCGGGCGATGACCCCGACCCGGCGGTAGTACGGCCGGGCCATGCGGATCATGGCCACCGAGGAGATCACCAGGACCGCGATGGCCGCCCAGATCCAGCCCTGCCCCCACCAGTGGCCCAGGAACCCCGCCACTACCCCCGCGCCCACCAGGACGCCCAACGAGATGTAGAACCACCGGACCGACGATCCGGACAGCTCGATGAGCTCGCTGACCCGCCGGGGGTCGCGCTCCCGGCGAAGGCGCAGCAGGACGCCCATCGACACGCCGTGGGACGCCAGGAACCCGAACACGCCGGCCAGATGGACGAACACCCACCATTGGTACACGGACCCTCACTCCTTCGTGTGAACCGGGCGATTCTAGGGGGAGCGGCCCCCGGGCGTGGAGCGGGGCGACCTCGAGAGATAGAACGCGCTCAGCAACTGCACCCCGGCCAGCCCGATCACGACCAGGGCGAACCACCCGAGCTGCTGCGGATCGTCGACCAGCGCGTACCCCACGAAGAACCCGGCCAGGGCGAACCAGACCCCCACTCGGGCCGTCACGTGCAGCGCGTACAGGAGATGCTCGCCGATCGACTCGGCCTCGAACCGGACCCGCATCCACTTGCGAAGGGACCGCAGCCCGAGCAGGGTGAGGACCGCCGCCACGACGAATTCGGGCACGTAGTCGGAAAGGCCGGCTTTGGGGGGCTGCTCCAGGGCGGTCCGGGCGGCCTCGGCCAGAGAACCGATCACGCTCCGCCCTCGCCGCCGGCCCGCTCCGACAGGAGCCCGACCACCTGATCGTCCGACACCTGCGGGAAATCCGTGTACCACTGGCCCACGGCGAAGAAGGGCTCGGGTGTGGCCAGGGCAACGACCTGGTCGGCCTCCGCCTCCAGCCGGTGGACGGCGTCGCGAGGGGCCACGGGAATCGCCAGCACCACTCGGGCCGCGCCCTTCCGCCTGGCCCACCGAACCGCGGCCGCCGCGGTCCCTCCGGTGGCCACTCCGTCGTCGACCACCAGCGCCACCTTGCCCTCGACGTCCACGGGCTGGCGGCCCCTCCGGTACGCCGCCGACCGGCGCGCGGTCTCCTCCTGCTGCGCGGCGATCTCGGCGCGAAGGTAGGCCTGGTCGACCCCGAGCATCCGGATGAGCCGCTCGTCCAGGACCTCCACGCCTTCGGCCACCGCACCCAGGCCGAGCTCGGGGTTGCCGGGAGCCCCGATCTTGCGCGGGATCACCACGTCCAGCGGGGCCTGGAGGGCATCCGCCACGGCCGCGGCCACCTCGACGCCCCCCCTGGGGATCGCCAGGACCACCACGTCCTGGCCGCGAAGCGACTCGAGCGCCGCGGCCAGCTCCAGCCCGGCCTCACGCCGGTTGGCGAAGATCTCGCCGAACATCCCGACGACGCTCCTGGTTCCGGCGCACGAGGTTGAGCTTAGCCCGGTGGCCCGCGAGATGGCCGGGCTTCCCCGCTCCGGATGGTGGCCGGATGCCGCCCGGGCCGAAGGCCGCTACGATTACGCCCCAGACCGACAGGGGAGGTGAACGTGGTCCACGCCTACATCCTCATCCAGACCGAGGTTGGCAAGGCCGCACAGGTGGCCAAGGAAGTCTCTGAGATCAAGGGCGTGACTTCGGCCGAGGACGTCACGGGCCCGTACGACGTCATCGTCCGGTCCGAAGCTCGGAACGTCGACGAGCTCGGGAAGCTGGTGGTGGCGAAGATCCAGGCGGTCGACGGCATCACCCGAACGCTGACCTGCCCCGTCGTCCACCTGTAGGTCGCCACGCCCGGCGAGGCCGACGTCTGGGCACGCTGGGTGCTGGAGCGGCGCTACGGCGACGACCCCGATGAGCGACGGGCGTCACTCGAGTACCTGACTCCCATCCGGGACAGGGTCCTTGACCGCGCCGGCGTCCGCCCGGGCGACACCCTCCTGGACGTCGGGGCCGGAGACGGCCTGATCGGGTTCGGGGCGCTCGACCTGGTCGGAGACGCCGGCACCGTGGTCTTCAGTGACGTCTCCGAGGACCTGCTCGACCACTGCCGCCGGTTCGCCGAGGAGCGTGGGGTGGCCTCTCGATGCCGGTTCGTGCAGGCGAGCGCGGACGATCTCTCCCCGTTCGCCGACGCCTCGGTCGACGTCGTCACCACCCGGTCCGTGCTCATCTACGTCGCCAACAAGCCCCGCGCGCTCGCCGAGTTCTTCCGGGTCCTCAGCCCGGGCGGCCGGCTCTCGATCTTCGAACCGATCAACCGGCACTTCCGTTCGACCCGCGACTGCCTCCGGGGCTACGACACCAGCGGGATCGAGGACGTGGCCGCCAAGGTGGTCGGCCTCTACGATCACCTGCAGCCCCGAGACACCGACCCCATGCTGGCCTTCGACGAGCGCGACCTGGTGGCGATGGCCCAGGAGGCCGGGTTCGCCGAGGTCGGCCTGGACCTCGCGGTGGAGGTCCGGCCGCAGGCGAAGGCCTCGTCCTGGGGCGCGTTCCTGAACGCCCCTCCCAATCCCCTGGTCCCATCAATGGCCGAGGTCATCGCCGAGGTGCTGTCGCCGCAGGAGGCGGAACGGTTCGAAGCGCACCTCAGGCCGCTGGTGGAGTCCGGTTCCGGGCTCGACCGGTCGGCGGTGGCGTACCTTCGCGCCCGCAAGGCCCTGGCGACGGCCCCGGGCCGGGCCGGATAGCGCTCAGGCCGATGGCGGCCCGAGCGACCGGCCCTTCTTCTGCTCCTTCTGGTGCCGCTCGATCGCCAGGTCCACCAGGCGGTCGATCAGGTCGGCGTAGGAAAGCCCGCTGGCCTCCCACAGCCTGGGGTACATCGAGCCGGGAGTGAACCCGGGGATCGTGTTGATCTCGTTCACGATCACCTCGCCGGGCTCCCGGTAGAAGAAGTCGACCCGGGCCATGCCGGCGCAGTCGATGGCCCGGAACGCGGCGATCGACATCTGCCGGACCAGCTCGGCGGCGTCGGGAGCGAGCCGGGCCGGGATGTCGAGCCTGGTCCCCTCCTCGAGGTACTTCGCCCGGTAGTCGTAGAACTCGGCCTCGGGGGCGGGCAGGACCTCCCCGGGCACCGAGGCCACCGGGTCGTCGTTCCCGAGGACGGCGCATTCGATCTCTCGGGCATGCCCGGCGGACCGCTCGATCAGGGCCTTCCGGGCGTAGGACAGGGCGTCCTCCACCGCGCCGGGAAGGTCCTCCCACCGCTTCACCTTCGTGATCCCGACCGAGGACCCCAGCGTGGCCGGCTTGACGAACACCGGGAGCCCGAGCCGTTCCGCCCGCTCCTGGACCCCGCGCCGGTCCGTCTCCCATTCGGGCTCCAGCACCACCTCGTGCTCGATCACCGGGAGGCCGGCCGCGGTGAACAGCACCTTCTGTACGGCCTTGTCGATCCCCACCGCGGACGCCAGCACCCCGGCGCCCACGTAGGGCACGCCGGCCAGCTCGAGCATCCCCTGGATCGTGCCGTCCTCGCCGTACGGTCCGTGCAGGAGCGGCAGGACCACGTCGATCTCCGTCCGGCCGCCGTCCCCGGTCACCAGGGCGGCGTCGCCCGGATCCTTCGACAGGGCCACCGGCTGGCCCGATCCGCGCTCGACCGACGGCAACTCCCCGGCGGCGCCAGCCGGCGGCAGCCCCCGGAGGAAGTGCCACCGGCCGCCCTTGTCGATCCCGATGGTGATGACGTCGTAGCGCTCCGGATCGAGGGCGGCCAGGACCGAGCCCGCCGACACCACGGAGACCTCGTGCTCCGCGCTTCGGCCGCCGAAGATCAGGACCAGCTTCCGCCTCGGCCCGGTCATGCCTTCTCCAGCGCCTGGAGGAAGTCCTCCACCAGGTCCTCGGGGTCCTCCCCTCCGGCGGCCACCCTGAGGAGGCGGTCCCCGATCCCCGCCGCCGCCCGCTCATCGGCCGGCAGCTGACGATGGCTGGTGGTGGCCGGATGGCACACCTCCGTTCGAAGCCCGCCGAACGACGAGCCCACCCGGGCCACCCGAAGCGCCGAACCGAACCCCGACGCCGCCTCGTACCCGTCGCGTAGCGAGAAGGAGAGCATGGCGCCGAACCCGGCCCCGCCGAAAAGGTCCGCCGCCCTGGCGTGGTCGGGGTGGCCGGGGAGGCCCGCGTAGCCCACCCCGTCCACCTTCGGATGGCCCGCCAGCTCGGTGGCCAGGCGCAGGGCGGTCCCCGACTGCCGGGCCATCCGCAGCCCGAGGGTCTGGACCCCCCGAAGCACCAGCCACGCCTCGAACGCCCCCGCCGTGGTCCCCTGGTTCAGCGCGAGGTGCCGGATCCGGTCGACCAGGTCGCCCGGGCCGGCCACCGCTCCCCCGATCAGGTCCGAATGGCCCCCGATGTACTTCGACGTGGCGTGCACCACCAGCGCCACGCCTTCGATCTCGATCGGGCGCAGGAGGTATGGGGATGGGACGGTGTTGTCGACCACCAAGGGCACGCCCCGCTCGGCGCAGAGCCCGGCGATCCCCCTCACGTCGGACACCCGGAAGGTC
>DASWCX010000267.1:0-3318 GCA_036395815.1 Actinomycetota bacterium
CGCTCCTCACGTAGGTGTCCAGGGACAGCGACAGGTTCACCGCCGGGTCGATGGTGATCGGATAGTCCAGGGCCGGGTCGGTGTAGTCCGGGGTGAGCACCAGCACGGGGCCGTCCGGGCCGTCGACCAGGGCCGAGGGCACGGGCTGCTGCGCGACTGGCTCCCCGGTGGCCGGATCCTCGGCAGCCCCCCACATCTGGGCCGGCTCGGCCCCGCCCACCACGGTCCCGGAGGCATCGGTGAGGACCAGGGACCCGTCGGGCCCGAGCGACGCGGACAGGCCGTCAAGGGCAAGGGGCACGTCCAGGGTCGTGGGCGCATCGGCGGGCGAGTCCACCGTGAAATTGGCCTCGAATCCCTGGGCCTTGGCCTGGAGGGTCTCGTCCACTCCCGGCATGATCTGATCATAGGTGGCGGTGTCGCCGGACACCGTGGGGACGGGGACCTCACCGGAGGGCACAACCGACACCGAGGCCTCGTCCTGGCTCACCGTGGCTAGGGGCGCGGATTGGTCGGTGCCGTCGGAGAAGGTGACATCGGCGGCGGCGGCCTCGGGGGCCAGTCCGTCGGCGGTGGGCTGCAGGGTAGTGTCCAGGTTCGTCCATCCGGTGTCCGACGATGGATCAGGCATCTGAACAGCCCCGCTGTACATCTGGGCGGTCATCGTCCCGGTTTGAGGGTCCTGGAACACTTTCGAATTGGTCGTCCACCGATCGTACAGCGGCACCGTATCGGGGGTGTCCGCCAGCACCGGGCGGGGCTTTGTTGCACCGGTGCCGACCAGCACCGCGTTGCAACCAGACAGGCCAGCGACAGGCGAAGGGCCGAGCCTGAGAACAAACGGTCCCGGCGAAACGACATGTGGTTCCCCCTTCAACTGCGCGGCAACCCCGCGTTGGATCACCCGGCGGGCATCCGCTCGGAGGGTAGCCGTCGTCAGGACCCCTGCCTATGGCTACATGTGATGGTCTTCATTAATGCGTTCGGGGAGCTCAGCCCCGCACGAATGGACTGGCGGGCCGTCGGCCCTTTGCGGTCGGGCGATTGGGGGTCACACGATGATCTACCGACGCGACCGCCGCGGTCTCGGTCCCGTACGCCACGCGGGGCAGGCCGCGGGAGACGGCCCATCGAGCGGCCGGCGGTACCATTGCTCGTCGTGATGTCCGGCGAAGGATCCGGGGAAACCGCGCCGGCGGGCGCCGCCAGCGGAGCCCACGCCGTGGAGTTCGCCGCCGACGAGCTCGAGTGGAATCCGTTCCTGCCGGACGTCCATTCCGACCCCTACCCGCTGTATCGGCGGCTCCGCGCCGAAGACCCCGTGCACTGGAACGTGCCGGGCGTGTGGATCCTGACCCGATACCAGGACGCCGTCCGGATGCTCCGGCATCCCCGGATGAGCAGCGACTTCCGGAACTCGGAGCTCTTCGAGATGTTCCGCCAGATGAACCCCGCCTTCGTCGACGACCGCGAGCCGTCCATGCTGTTCCGCGACCCGCCCGACCACACCCGGCTGCGGAACCTGGTGACCAGGGCGTTCTCCGTCCGCATGATCGAAGGCCTACGGCCGTTCATCCAGCGAACCATCGATGGGCTGCTCGACGGATTCGCCGCGCGGGAGGAGGCCGAGCTGATCGCCGAGGTGGCCCATCCGCTCCCCGTGGTGGTGATCTGCGAGATGCTCGGGGTCCCGGCGGGGGACCAGCAGCTCTTCTCGCGTTGGTCGGACGACCTGGTCCACATGCTCGACCCGATGGTCGGCCCCGACGTGCTCCAGCGGGCCACGGAGTCCGAGCTCGCGTTCGACCGCTACTTCCACGCGCTGATCGGGGAACGGAAGAAGGCGCCCCGCGACGACCTGCTCTCGGCGCTGATCGCCGCGGAGGAGCAGGGCCAGCGGCTTTCGGAGGAGGAGCTGCTCCGGACGCTGATCCTCCTGCTGGTGGCGGGGCACGAGACCACGGTGAACCTCATCTCGAACGGGATGCTGGCGCTCCTCCGGCACCCCGAGCAGCGCGAGCAGCTGGTGGGCGACCCGTCGCTCATCCGAAACGCGGTCGAGGAGCTGCTGCGGTACGACGCGCCCGTGCAGCTGACCGGTCGCATCGCGCTCGAAGACATGGAGTTCGGGGGGAAGACGGTCCGGAAGGGGCAGCAGGTGGTGGCCCTGGTCGGCGCGGCCAACCGCGATCCCGATCAGTTCGCCGACCCCGACCGCCTAGACTTCGGCAGGGAGGACATCCGGCACATCGCGTTCGGCGGCGGCATCCACTTCTGCCTGGGCGCCTCGCTGGCCCGGACGGAGGGCCAGATGGCCATCGGAGCCCTGGTCTCGAGGTTCCCTCGGATGGAGCTCGCCACCGACCGGCCCCAGTGGCGGGACACCATCACGCTGCGAGGGCTGAAGGCGCTTCCGGTCCGGCTCGGGTAAAGGAGCTACAGGCCGAGCTGGCCGGTCGAGGCCTGGAGCGCGCGCTTGGCCAGGGCCGGGACGGCCGTCTCGAGCTGGGCGAAGGCGGGGTGGTCCGCCACTCCTGCCCGGTATCGCCGGTACGACCCCTCCATGATCACCGCGATCTTCCACCCGGCCAGCGCCACGTACCACCGGAGGTGCTCGGCGGGGACCTCGCGCTCGGCCGCGTACAGCTCGAGCAGGTCTCGGCGCCGGGGGAACCCCTCCAGGTCGGTGACCGACGCCACCCGAAGGCCGAACGAGGGATCCCCGGGGTCCCGCCAGAAGTACAGCATCCAGCCCAGGTCGGCCAGGGGATCGCCGAGCGTGGACATCTCCCAGTCGACCACCGCCACGATCGTGGCCGGCGGGTCCGGGGCGAAGATCAAGTTGTCGAGCTTGTAGTCCCCATGGACGATCGAGGCCCCCGGACCGGGGGGCACGTTCGACGCCAGCCACGTCCCCACCCGCTCGATCTCGGGGATGTCGCGGAACCGGGCCAGCTGCCACAGCTGATGCATCCTCAGGAGCTGCCGTTCGAGGTACCCGCCGGGCTTGCCGAACCCCTCCAGGCCCGCCGCCGCGTAGTCGACGGCGTGGAGGTCGAGCAGCGTTCGAACCAGGCCCTCGGCCATCCGCCTCCGGTCGTCGACCGAGGCGAGCTGGCCCGGAAGCTCGCCCCGCACCACCTCACCCGGCACCCGTCGCATCAGGTAGAAGGGTGCCCCGATCACCGCCGGGTCGTCGCACAGGGCGAGGGGAGCGGGCACCGGGACGGGCGCCCCGGCCCGATGGAGCGCGCTCATCACCCTGTACTCTCTGGTGACGTCGAAGGCCGTCGGCGGCAGTTCGCCCCGGGGCGGGCG
>DASWCX010000268.1:0-4041 GCA_036395815.1 Actinomycetota bacterium
CGACCCGGTCCCAGGGAACGGCCACGATCACGGCGTCGGCGGGGATCTCGCCGTCGTCGAGGGCCACGCCGTTCGCGCCGTCGGACCCCACGCCGACCCGCCGGGCCCGGGCCCCAAGGTGGACCTGCGCTCCGAGGTCGAGGAGCGTCCGGTGGGTCGGCGCTCCGTGCAGCTCGGACAGCGGGACCTGCGGCACGCCAACGTCGGCGGCGTCGTTCAGTTCGAGCAGGCCCGTCCGGAAGACCTTGGCCGCCAGCGCCAGGCTCGCCTCGTCCGCCGGGAGGTTGAGAGAGGGCAGGCCGAACAGGTCCCACAGGTACCGGACCGATGCGTCGGACTGGCCGCGCTCCCGGAGCCAGGCTCCGAACGTGAACCGGTCCAATTCGGGGTCGGAGGGGTCCATCCTCCGGAGCGCCAGCGAGGCCCGGACGGCCCGGAGCTTGTCGCCGGTGGAGAGGAACGGATACCGGGCCAGCGCCGGTCCCAGGTGGAGCGGGGCGGGGAGCCGGCCCCGACGGAGCCGCGAGGGCCGCCGTCCCGGCGCCAGGACGGGGATGTCCATCCTCGGCTGGAGCGATGTCCGGCCGGCGACGCCCAGGCGGTCCAGGAACCCGCGGTAGGCCGTGCAACATCGCAGGAACACGTGCTGCCCGGTGTCGATGGTGAGCCCGTCCCGGACGAACGAGGCGGTGGCCCCTCCGAGCCACTTGTGGGTCTCCAGCAACGTCACGGCGGCGCCCCCGTCGGCGCACTCCACGGCGGCCGAGAGCCCGGCCAGGCCTCCTCCCACCACGACCACGCGGGCCTCCGTCACGCCGCCGCCTCCCGGGGGATCGAGGGCGGGCCGGCCAGGGCCCGAGCGGCCACGTAGGCCTTCTCCCAGGCCGGCAGGGAGACCCTTCGGTCCAGCACCGCGCCCGGCCGGGCCGAGATCCGGCGAAGCAGGCGGCGGTAGATGCCGGCCATGGCTCCGGCGCAGGCCGCGCTGCGCCGGTCCAGCATCGGGAGCAGGCGGAGGCCGCGGCGGAACCAGTCCTCGGCCCGGGCCGCCTCGAACCGGATCAGGTCCTCGACCCGAGGGCCTGCGGGGCCGGCCAGATCCCCGGGGGAGCATCCGAACCGTTCGAGGTCCTCGGCCGGGAGGTAGACCCGGCCGCGCCCGAGGTCCTCCCGGACGTCGCGGAGGACGTTGGCCAGTTGCATGGCCACCCCGAGGTCGTCGGCCAGGGGTTCGGCCGCGGCCATGTACGGCGCGCCGAACACCGAGAGCGACAGCCGGCCCACCGACCCGGCCACCCGGCGGCAGTACACCACCAGCTCCTCGAACGTCCCGTACCGGGTGCCGTCCAGGTCCATGCGAACCCCGTCGATGAGGTCCCGGAACGCCTGGACCGGGAGGTCGAATCGCCGCCCGGCCAGGCCGAGCGCCGCCAGGACCGGGTCCGGCGAACCCGGGCCGATGTCCACCAGGGATCGCTCCACGACGTCGAGGCCTCGGCGCTTCTCCGCCTCCGGGAGGTCGTCGTCGCCGACGTCGTCGATCCGCCGGGCCAGCGCGTACACGGCCGCCAGGGCCTCCCGCTTCGGCCTCGGCAGCAGCCGGATCCCGTACCAGAAGTTCCTGGCCCGGGTCCGGGTCACGCCCTCGCAGTAGGCCACCGCCGCGGGCGTCACCCCGCCACCTCCCGGACGGCGGCCGGCCGGAGCAGCTCCCGCCCGGCGGCCCATGCCCGACGGGCCCGGGAGGCATGGGCCGAGGCCGACAGCGTGTCGAACCCCCGCCGCTCCAGGTCCTCCAGCGCCGCCACCCCCCCGGCGGTGAACAGCCGCACGGCCAGGCCCGCCCGCCCCGGCAGGGTCCGGGCCAGGGGCCGTCCCCGTTCCAGGAACGCCCGGGTCCGGGCCGCCTCGAACCGCATGAGCGTGACGAAGGCCTCGTTCCGGGTGCCGGCCAGGAGCTCCTCCACCCGGTAGCCGAACCGGTCCATGTCCCCCAGCGGCACGTACACCCGGCCCCGGGCGGCGTCCTCGCCCAGGTCCTGCCAGAACTCCACCAGCTGGAGCCCGGTGCACGTCGCGTCGGACAGCGCGGCCCGCTCTGGCGTCCACGCCTCCAGGACCCGAAGCACCAGCTCGCCGACGGGATCGGCCGACAGGGCGCAGTACTCGCGCAGCGCGCCGAAGGTCTCGTACCGGTGGGCGACCTGGTCCCGCCGGTTCGCCTCGATCAGCCGGTCGAACGGCTCCCGGGGAAGGTCGAACGCGGCCACCGTGGGCGCCAGCGCCCCCATGAGTTCGTGGGCGGGGGTCCGCGGGCCGTACACGGCGTCGAGCTCGGAGGAGAGCCAGCCGAGCAGCTCCGTCCGGTCGCCCTCGGCCTCGTCGCCGATGTCGTCGGCCAGCCGGGCGAAGCCGTAGATCGCCATCAGATGCGGGCGGACCCGCTTCGGGAACAGGAGGCTCGCCACGGGGAAGTTCTCCCGGCGGGCCCGGGCCAGCACCTCCGCCGCCCGCGGCGCCGACGGAACCGTGGCGCTCATTCCCCCAGGACCTGCATCAGCACCCGGCGGTCGCGGGGCCGGTCCAGCTCGACGAAGAACACCCGCTGCCACCGCCCGAGCTGCAGCTTGCCGTCGACGATCGGCACGGCCTGGGACGCCGACGCGATCAGCCCCTGGCGGCAGTGGGCGTGCCCGTTGGGGACGTCGTGGTCGTCGTCCTCCAGGTTCTCCGTTCGCAGGGCCAGGTCGTCGTGCCGATACGCGCCGTCCTTCGGCACCAGGCCCTCCACCAGCTCCTCGAAGTCCCTGATGAACCCCGACTCCCGCTCGTTGATCACGATCGAGCACGTGGTGTGGGGGGAGTACACGAGGGCCATCCCGTTGCTCACCCCGCTGCGCTCGACCATGTCGAGCAGGTCGCCGGTGACGTCGACGAAGTCCATGCACCGGGTGGTGGAGAAGCTGTGGTTCTCGAACAGCATCTTCATGCCGGGCCCTCCGAGGCCGGGGGTGGGGATCCCCTCGGCCCAGACGCACAGATATAGAGGATGACTACCCAGTCACATGAGTTGTTCGAGGATTGTCCGACGGTCGCGAACCCTATGTCAAAAGGCCCTCGGGCGGGCCCGGGCTCAGGCTGGTTGCGTGGCCGCCGCCACCGCACGCAACGCCGTGACGGCCTCCAGGGGCGGGAGGTGCTGGACCTGGCGGAACGCCACCAGCACGCCCGCCCCGATCGCCCTCGCCCCCCGCTCCTGTGGTGCCTCGGGACCGGTGACGTGCGCGCCGATCTCCGCGGCCGTTCGCGAGAACACCGTGCGGGCCGCCGCCGTGTAGCCGGGCCTTCGCTGCAGCGCCTTGGCGAACAGGTCGAGGAACAGGGGCAGCCTCGGTTCGAGGAAGCGGGACAGCACGAGCCCGGCGGCGTCGGGGTCGAGCTCCGAGTCCCCGGCCGCCTCGTGGAACAGCGCCACCATCTCGGCCGCGGCGGCCTCCGCGGCGGCGAAGAACAGCTCCGCCTTCGACCGGTAGTGGCGGTAGAACGACCCCTTGGCGATCCGGGCCGCCCGGCAGATCTCGTCCACGTTCACCGCGTCGTAGCCCCGGCGGCAGAACGCCTCCTTGGCCGCTTCGAGCAGCCGGGCCGACGGCATCCTGGCCCGGCGTGAAAGCCGGGGCGCCAGGGCCCGGTCCCACATCTCGGGCAGGAAGGCCTCGGTGGTTTCGAGCTGCATGAGCTCGGGCAGGATGCGCTTGATCATCGGCAGGGGAAGCCCCCGCCGGTCGCGAAGGCTCCGGATGAGCTTCAGGCCCTGCACGTGGCGTTCGTCGTAGGTGAACCGGTTGGGAGCCAGCCGCTTCGGGCGCGGCAGCAGTCCCGTGCGGAGATAGTGGTGGACGGTGGCCTGCGGGACTCCGGTCAGGGCCACCAGGTCCCCGATGGTGAACGTCGACATCCTGCCCCCAACGCCGTGTTCGGCCGGTCAACTATAATCCGGCGCTCAGCCCGCAGACGTGCCCGGCTGTGCACGACGAGAGG
>DASWCX010000269.1:0-6367 GCA_036395815.1 Actinomycetota bacterium
GTCGAGCACGGCGGGCTCCTCGGGAGCCGAACGGACAAGGAGCAAGTCCCGGAAATGGCCCAGGGCCTGACCGGTGAAGTGCCGGAGGTCGTTGCCCTCCTGCACCAGCCGCTCCACCACCTCGAACACGCCCCGGGCGTCCCCGATCGACACCGCGTCACCCAGCTCGAACATGGCGTCGCCCTGCGGCGCGCCCAGCAGCGCATCGACCGTGGCCTCGGTGACGGTGCCTGCGCCCAGCACCGAGGTCTGCTCCAGGAGCTTCTCGGCCTCTCGGGCCGAGCCCTCGGCCATCCTGGCGATGGCGTCCGCGGCCGGCCGGTCGATGGTGATCTCCTCTCGCCGGGCCACCTCTTCGACCAGGGCCACCAGCGTCTCGGTGGAGATCCGGCGGAAGTCGAACCGCTGGCACCGGCTCACGATGGTGGCCGGCATCTTGTGCGGCTCGGTGGTTGCCAGGACGAACCGCACCCCGGGCGGGGGCTCCTCGAAGATCTTCAGCAGGGCGTCGAACGCCTCGCGCGACAGCCGCTGGGCCTCGTCGAGGATGTAGACCTTCTCCCGCCCCATCGCCGGAGCGGTCGGGGCCCGCTCCCGAAGCTCCCGGGCGTCGTCCACACCGCCGTGGGAGGCCGCGTCGATTTCGACCACGTCGAGGTGGATCCCTTCGCGGATCGCCACGCACTGGTCGCACACGCCGCACGGCTCGGCGGTGGGACCCTTCTCGCAGTTCACCATCTTGGCCAGGATCCGGGCCGTCGAGGTCTTGCCGGTCCCGCGCGGACCGCAGAACAGGAAGGCGTGCGACAGCCGCCCCTCGCGCACCGCGCCGACCAGGGCCCGAACGACGTGCTCCTGGCCCACGACCTCCTCGGGAGATTGCGGCCGGTATTTCCTGTACAGGGCGACGTCGTCGGCCACGGTGGCTTCAACCCTACCGCACGCCGCGGACAGCGAGGTCACCGCGGCCGGAAGGCGGGCGGTCCATCCGTTCGCGTATACATGGAGCATGGCCCTGGAGAGCGCCGGCGGTGCCCGGCTTCGCGACGACCCACAGTTCCGCCGGTTCTGGCTGGCCCGGGTCGTCTCGCTGGCCGGGTCCTCGTTCACCTACGTCGCGCTGCCGGTCCTGATCTACCGGCGGACCGGGTCGCCTCTCCTCACCGGCGTCGTGGCAGCGTTCGAAGCGATCCCCTATCTGATGCTCGGCCTGGTCGCCGGGGCCCTCGCCGATCGGTGGGACCGCCGCCGGGTGATGGTCGCGGCCGACTTGACCAGCGCCGTGGCGTTGGGATCGCTTCCCCTCGCGGCGCTGCTGGGCGTGCTGACGGTGCCGCACATCCTGGCCGCGGCGTTCCTCTCGCCGACGGTGTTCGTGTTCTTCGACGCGGCGAATTTCGGGGCCATCCCCGCCCTGGTGGGCCGGGAGCGGATCGCCTCGGCCAACAGCGCGATCTGGGGAGCGGGCACCATCGTGGAGATCGCCTTCCCGGTGCTCGCTGGGGCCCTGCTGGCGGTGGTGGCGTCCACCACTCTGATCGCCTTCGACTCGCTCTCGTTCGTGGGCTCGGCGATGCTGATCGGCGGGGTCTCCCGCCCCCTCTCGGATCCGGGCCGGGCCGTGGCGCGGCTGGGCGCCCGGGCGCTCGCCTCGGAGGTTCGCGAGGGCCTCCGGTTCCTGTTCGGGCACGCCAAGGTTCGAACCATGACCCTGGTGGGGGCGTGCCAGTCGCTCGCCGGCGGGGCATTCGTCGGCCAGATGGTGGTGTGGGCGGACCGCTCGCTCGGCGTCCGGAGTGGCGACATCCGCCTTGGCGTTCTGTTCGGGGCGTGGGGGCTGGGAGCGCTGGCGGCGTCCGTGCTGATGGCGAAGCTCATCCGCGAGCGCGGCGCGCCGAGGGTGACACTCCTGGCGCTGCCGGCAAGCGCCCTGCTTGCCACGGCCACGGCCCTGTCCACGAACTGGCTCGAGGGGGCCATGCTCCTGCTCGCCTGGGGCGTCGCCTACATGCTGGTGGTGATGTCGACCGTCACCTACCGGATGCAGGAGACGCCCGAGCCCCTCATGAGCCGGGTGAACACCGCCGGCCGCATGCTCTCGTTCGGCGTCGGGTGGCCGGTCGGATCCCTGCTCGGAGGCCTGGTGGCGCAGGCCGCCGGACCCGGCGCCGGGATGCTCGCCGGGGCGTCGGTCGCCGCGCTCGGCGCGCTCCTGGCCTGGACGTCGCCGCTCCGGGCCGAGGAACCGCGACCGGCCGAGGCCCGGTGAATCCGGCCGGGCGGCCGGGAAGAAAGAGTGGTGACCGTGCACTCGCCGTTGACGAACGCACGACTCGGCCGCTCGACCGGGCCGGCGGCTCCGGCCAGGCACTCCCGCGGCACCCGCCAGCGCCCGCTTACCGCTGCTACCTTCCGGTCCTGACGGGGTTCGCAGGTTGGCGTCGCGCGGGACCCGGCCTTCAACGCTCCGTGCCCGGGGCGTCCGGACCATGCGGGCCGAAGGCGAGCATCGGCCCCGCTAGAGCGGGTTGCGGGTACAGGGCACCGCTAGCTCCCCACCTAGCACGGTCACCGCGACCGAGTATACGCGGCCGGCCCAACGCTCCGGGCCAGCGCCGCTCCGGGCCCAACGCTTGACAAACCTTCCGGCCATACGGGAGATTCCGGACACGCATCGAGCGGCCCACCGGACCGCGGGGAGAGCGACCCTCGGTTCGATCGGCAACGGACGGGAGGTTGGGATGAGGCTTCGACTGATGTCATCGCTGGCCGCGCTGGCGCTCGTGGTCGGAGGAGCGAGCCAGGCCCAGGGGACCACTGGCCGGCACCCGCGGATCGCCGGCAGGCCCGGTATCGCCGCGAACACGCGTGTGACCGTGGACGACACCTCCGGCACCTACCTTCGATACGACGGGACCAGCGACGACACCACCGACGCGTGCAGCACGGGCCGCCGGTCCCAGAACGAGCCCACGGTGGCGGTCGATCCGTCCGACTCCTCCGTCATGACCTCGGGGTCGAACGACTACTGCACGGCCATCGTGAACGGGGACGTGTGGGCGGGCTACTACCGGTCGACGGACGGCGGAGCCTCGTGGCAGGACAGCCTCGTTCCCGGCTATCCGGCCGACACCTCGCCCGCCGGTCTGGCCTCGCCAGCGCACGGCGTGTGCGGCGCCGCCGGCGACCCCACGCAGTCCTTCGACAGCGAGGGCCGGCTGTTCTACGGGTTCATCTGCTTCAACCGGTCCAAGCCCACGAACGGCTCCCTGTACGTCGCGAGCTACGTCGACCACGGCGCCGCCTACGTGCGCACGGTCCGGGTCGACCGGGGCACCCCTTCGGTGTGGGGGCTGTTCCAGGACAAGATCAACGTCGTGGCCGACAGCACGGGTGGCCCGAACGACGGGAACGTGTACGTGGCCTGGGCGCGCTATCCCGGGCAGTCCGCCAACAACGCCATCCTGTTCTCTCGCTCCACCGACCACGGTGCCACGTTCTCCCGGCCGTACCGGATCACGCACGGCTCGGGCGAGGAGCAGTTCGCCGACCTCGCCGTGGGGCCAGATGGAACCGTTTACCTCACGTGGCGGGAGATCGCGCACCAGCACTCCACGCACGACGCCGTGTACGCGGCGACGTCGACCGACGGCGGGGTGTCGTTCAGCCACCCGGTCGAGGTCGCGGCCATCACGCCCTTCGACTCCGACCAGTTCAGCGGGAACGGCTTCGGGGACTGCGGCGACAGCATCTTCTTCTCCTGCCCCACCGGCCTGACCTACTCGCGGTTCAGCTCGATCTCCGCCGTCGCCGCCGACGCGACTGGAGCCCACATCGTGTGGAGCGCGCGGAACGCCGACGGCCAGGCGAGGATCTACGCGTCGAACTCCTCCGACGGCGTCCACTGGAGCGATCCGGCCCCGCTGGACGGCGTGGCCACCGGACACCAGTGGTTCCCCGACGTCGCCTCGGCCGACGGAACGATCACGGCGGTGTTCTACGACTCCCGGAACGACCCAGCGTACTCGCCCGATCTGCCCCCCGGCGACACCGCCGACGGGAGGAATTCGGGCGACGCGGTGAGCACGTTCGTGGCCAAGTCGGCCGACGGGGGCTCGACCTGGACGGAGTCCGAGGTCACCACCGCCGGGAGCAACTTCGGCTGGGAGACCCACGGGGCCCGGCGGGTCGGGTTCTGGGGCGACTACATCTACGTGTCCGCGGTTCCCGGCGTGGTCCAGGTCGCCTGGACCGACTCCCGCGACCTCCTGGCGGGCCAGGATCCCCGCGAACCCCAGGTCGACGACGGGTTCGACGTCCTGAACAACTGCACCTACGTGCCGAACGACATCGACGCGCCCTCGTATAGCTCGCCCACCATCGACGATCCCTGCCTGTCGCAGGGAGGACTCGACCAGAACATCTACGCGGCGAGCGCGTAGGAACCAAGCACGCGGAGGGGCCGCCCACGCGGGCGGCCCCTCGTTCGTTTCGGGCGCCTACGCGGCCCGGAGCCGGGGCCGGTCCGGACGCCAGATGGCCCAGCCGGCCACGGTGGCCACGCCCAGGAGCGCGATGGCCAGCCAGGTCCACGCCGGGGTCGCCGCGGGTCCGTCACCGAGGACGGCGCCCGCCGGCAGCCCGCCGTCGATCGAAAGGTCGGACCGGATGGCTGCGGCCGTGGTGTGCAACGTCATCGCGGTCAGCCACATCCCCTTCGCCGGCACCCAGCCCATCCGGCGGTCTGAGCGCAGATCGGTGAGGAGCTGATCGTTCGCCCAACCCTGCTGACGCAGCTGGAGGCCCGGCATGGACGAGAGCCCGGGAGCGAACCACGGCCGGTGGTCGGTGAGCACGAACAGGTCCGCGTCGACCAGCTCGGAGCCCTGCTTCCCGAGGGCGAGGATCCGCAGCGGGATCCACGGCGCCTTCGTCGGGATGGTGAACTGGATGACGGTCCCCTGCCCCTGGATCAGGCCCTTCTCCACGGCGGCCGCCCGGTCGAACCGGGCCAGGGCGAAGATGGCGCCCTGGGAGGAGTAGGCGCTCAGCACCCTCGGCGTGTCCGGGGTGAGGTCGAAGCCGTTCCTCTCCGCCCACGCCGCCACGTCCGGGCCGCCGCCCCGGACGACCACGATGTCGAGGGCGTCGATCTTCACCCGCTGCAGCACCGCGACGCGGTCGTACGCCACCGGGGCGGAGGCGGCGAGCGCGACTATCTGGATCGGGTTGATCTCCCGCTCCAGGCGCTCGAGCGTCCAGTTGCCGCCCTTCTGGATCTTCGTGGGGACGCCCGGCAGGGGCACGATGTAGCCGAACCGGTCGGCACCGCCGGCGAACTGGAAGCCGGTCACGTAATGCTCGAGCCCGTCGTGCCAGGCCGCGAGCGTGGTGGCCTTCTGGAGGACCTCGGCGTGTCCCGGAGCCACCAGCCCTCCGCACGCCAGGGCCGGCGCGGCCAGCACGAGCATCAGGCCAACGGCGAAGGGTGAAGCGACGAGCAGTCGTCGTGCCATGCCGACCTCCTCGGAGTCGTGGAGCGGAGGCTGAGCCGCTCGGAACGTTCGCTTGGACGAGGCTCGCCGGAGGAGGGTTCCCGTTGAGGTGGAAACGGACCGGGGTTGCGGCGCTGGCGTCGGTCCGGGAACCTGAGGACCTCATGGCCGGATCCCGGGTCCCCGTTCACTCCATCGTGGTCGACTTCGACGGCACGATCTGCCCCGTCGACGTGTCGGACGCCATCATGGACGCGTTCGTCGGACCGCTGGCCCGCGAGCTGGACCTTCAGTACGAGCGGGGCGAGATCGGATCGAGGGAGAACCTGATCCGGATCGGAAGCCGGATCGAGGCCGAGCCCGCCGAGCTGCGCTCTTGGGCCCTGGCCCACCATCAGGTGGAGCCGACGTTCCCCTCGTTCGTCGAATGGAGCCGCGCGGTTGGACTGGAGCTGACCGTGGTCAGCGATGGGCTGGGGCTCCACGTCGAACCGATGCTCGAGGCCGCCGGGGTGTTCGGCCTCCCGGTCATCACGAATCGGTTCGAGGTCGACAGCGGCGCGGCGCGCCTGGAGTTCCCCGCCGGCCACCCCCAGTGCCGGGAGTGCGGCACGTGCAAGATGCTGGCGGTGACCACGATCCGGCGGCTCGGCCCAGTGGCGTACGTGGGCGACGGCCACAGCGACCGGTACGGGGCGCTGTACTCGGACCTTGTGTTTGCCAAGGGACACCTCACCGAACTCTGCCGCGCGGACGGCATCCCGTTCGTGCCCTGGTCGACCTTCGACGATGTGCGGGAGAAGCTGGAAGCGCTGGACCCGGGTGACCTGCCCGGCCCCGTGAACCCCGACCGCTGCCCGGGATGGCGCTGA
>DASWCX010000270.1:0-3144 GCA_036395815.1 Actinomycetota bacterium
TGTTTGACGTGACAACAGATAGCGGTCGCGAAACGCCTCAGAATCGGTCGCCGCTCGGTTTCGCGGAAAGGAGCCACGAACGGCCGCCTTGACCCCGAACCCGCGCGAACGGGATCTCTGGTGGGATGTGGGCCTGGCGACCTTTGGGATCCTGGCCAAGACGGCGTTCCGGCTCCGGGTGGCGGGCACCGGGAACGTCCCCTCGGGCGGCGGCGCGCTCCTCGCGTACAACCACATCAGCGTGATCGACGCCGTGTTCGTCGCCCTCCCCATCGTCGAGCGGGGAAGGGCCGTTCACTTCTTCGTCCTGAGCGAAGACTTCGAACGGCCCATCGTCGGCTGGGGCCTTCGCAAGATCGGCCAGATCCCGATCCGCCGCAGCTTCGGTGACTGGTCGGCGATCGAAACGAGCGCGGGCGTGCTCATGGGAGGGATGCTCGCGGGGATCGCCCCCGAGGGAACGATAGGCGACGGCCCGGGGCTCTTGCCGGGGCAGAAGGGAGCCGCCCGGATCGCCCTGATTGCGGCCGCCCCGGTGATCCCAGTAGGCCTGTGGGGCATGCAGCACCGCTGGCCGAAGTCGGGGCTGACCTTCTCCCCGCCCGCCCGGCCCACCGTCGCAGTCGTCTACGGAGAGCCGATCCACTCCGAAGGCGACCCGAAGTGCCGGCCCGACGTCCAGGCGCTCACCGACCGGATCATGGGCGACATCGCCGCGCTCGTGGCGCAGGCTCGCCGGGACTCCGAGCGGACGCCTCACAGCTCTCCCCGGCGGGGCGCAGAGGGACGGCCCTGAAAAGGGTTCGAAAACCACGGTTCGGGTTTCACGCCGCCCAGCCATACTCGTGGATGAGCCCGCCCAACACGTTCCTTCGCTCGACGCGCCCGCTCTGAGCACTCAGCGCCTTCTGGTTGCCGCTCGGCGTCCTCAGATCCAGCCCGCGACGAGGCCGCTCGTCGGCCCGATCTGCCATCCTCCACGTGCTGGAAGAGGGATGCGGGGCTTCCCCCCGAACCCTTGGTCGCACGAAGAAGGAGGACCGTGCCGGAAGCGTCCGACCGTGAAGCAGCTTCGAAAGGGGACCTAACCCCTCCCACCCCGCTCCCGCTACAGCCCCTGTCCGGGGTGGTTCCGCGCAGGGGCGTCGTGCTGGCGGCGGGACGCTCGGAGCGTCTGCGGGCGGTCACCGGAGGTGGCTCGAAGGCGCTGGTCCGATTGGGCGGGCTGACGCTAGTCGAGCGGGCCGTCCGGACACTCCTGGATGCCGGCATCGAGAAGGTTCTGGTGGTAGTGGGCTACCACGCCGGGCCGGTGGGGACCGTGGTGTCCAGGCTTGGGCACGGCCGGGTCCATGCCGTGCTGGCCGATGGGTGGGAGCTCGGCAACGGCTCCTCGCTGGCCGCCGCGGAAGACTCGGTGCGGGGGCACGACCTGTTCCTGCTGGTCACCGCCGACCACCTGTTCGGGGAGGGAGCGCTCGACCGCCTGGTCCGGGCGGGGGAACCGGCCGTGCTCGTCGATCCCGATCCTTCTTCGGAGGCCTGGGCCGAGGGGTGCCGGGTTCGCATTCGAGGCCGGATGGCGGTTGCGTTCGGCAGGCAGATCGACGAGCCGACGATCGACTGCGGCGCGTTCCTGCTCTCTCCCGAGGTGTTCGAAGCCCAGCGGGAGGCGGCCGCGGAGGGGGACCACACGCTGGCGGGGGCCGTCTCGCGACTGGCGGCGTGCCGAGGGCTGCGCCCGGTGCCGATCGACGACCGGACGTGGTGGCAGGACATCGACACCCCGGAGGACCTTCGCGTAGCCCGGTCTCGCCAGCGGCGATCACTGATCAGGGACGGGGACGGCCCTGTGTCCCGGTACCTGAACCGGCCGGTCTCCACCCGTCTCTCCCTGGCCCTGGCGCCCCTTCGCATCTCCCCCGATCTCGTTTCGCTCGTCTCGGTGGTCCTGGCCCTGGTGGGGGCGTGGATGCTGGCCACCGGCCGGGGGATCCTGGGGGGGATCGTGGTCCAGGTGGCCTCGGTGCTGGACGGCGTAGACGGCGAGACGGCGAGGCTCCTGATGCGTGCCGGCCCCTGGGGGGCCATGCTCGACGGGGTGCTCGACCGCGTGGGTGACGCCGCGGTGATGGGTGGATTGGGCGCGTGGGCCCTCGGCGGCGGCAGCAACATCTCGCCTGGGGTCGTCGTGTGGCTCACAGTGGCAGCCACGGCGGGGAGCCTGCTGTCGATGGCGTCGAAGGACCGGGCCACAGCCCTGGGACTGCCGGCGAGGCCCGAGCGCCGATTGGGCTACCTCCTCGGGGGCCGGGACGGACGACTGCTTCTCGTGGCGGTCGCCTCGATCTACGGCCGCCCGGCCGCGGCCCTGATCGCCGTGACGGTCACCTCGGCGATCAGTCTCGCGCTCCGCCTGTGGCTCATCCGCCGATCGGTGTCGACGACGCGCTGACCGGCTTCCCGAACGGGCTGGGGGTTCCCGTTATCGCCGCCGACCTAAACGGGGAACACAAGCTCCCCCACAGAGCGCCGGAAGGAGAAGTCGAAGTCGTTCAGGGTCTTTACCTGGGGGAAGCGGGCCCCCTCCACCCGGGCATCCCCGCCGTGGTGCCTCCCCCTGGACCACGTCCCTCACCAGCCGATTACCCCGTCGCTTCCACCTCCGCCGGGCCGTGTCTCCTGGGCTGGTTACCCCCGCCGCCTCCTTAACTGTCGGAGGCGGATAATCCGGCTCGGGGGAGTGATGGTGGAGCCCGTTGAGCTGTTGCAACTGGCCGATGAGCTGGCCCGCCGGGCCGAAGGAAGGCCGGGGGACGCGGCGCAGGCGGTCCTGGCGGCGCATGCCGCGCTCGAGGCCACTGTCAACGGCCTCGGGGGGGTGGAGATTCAGGGCTTCAACTACCGGGCTAGGTTCCTTCCGAAGTGGCATGACCTCTGCCAGCGGGTTCTGGGGCGGCAGCTCGAGGCCGCCCCCGACCTGGAGCGCCTGCAAGCCGCCCGGGACGCCGTCGTCGGATACCGCGGAGAGCCCGAGCGGCTGGACCGCCGTGCCACCACCGCGCCGCCCGAAGTTCCCACCGACGTTGCCAACCCGGAGACGGCTCGGTGGGCCGTGGAGACGGCCAGGCGGGTGATCAGGGA
>DASWCX010000271.1:0-2167 GCA_036395815.1 Actinomycetota bacterium
CCCCAGCCGGTCCGGAATCTCCCCTGGGTGGCCGTCGCCGCCGTGATCGGCTTCGCGGGCAACGAACTGGTGGCCGTGTACCGGATCCGGGTCGGCAGGGACATCGGTTCGGCCGCCCTGGTGGCCGACGGCCAACATGCCCGAACCGACGGGCTCACCTCGCTCGCCGTGCTGGTCGGGGCGATCGGCGTGGCCGCGGGGTTCCAGCGGGCCGACCCCATCGTTGGCCTTCTCATCACCGTGGCCATCCTGTTCGTCCTGAAGTCAGCCGCTCGCGACATCTACCACCGGCTCATGGACGTGGTGACCCCCGAGCTGGTGGAGCAGGTGGAGAGACGTCCTTGCCGCGGCCCCTAGTGTGGTGGCCGTTGACGAGGTGCGGATCCGCTGGATCGGCCATCAGCTTCGTGCCGAGGCCCAGATCCAAGTGGCCTGCCAGCTCCCGCCGGAGGAGGCCCACGGCATCGCCGAGGAGGCGCACCACCAGTTGCTCCACCAGATCCCCGGCTGAGCGCGGCCGTGATTCACGTCAATCCGTGTCCGCACGAGGACCGGGGATACCACGATCGAGTGGCCCATCACTTCGGCGAGGAGCAGGTCTCGACCGGACCCGGCGGCACTCGGCCGTAACGCTGGGGGACGCGCACTCCCATCGTCAGCCCCAGCTCCCATCATCGATCCACGTACACGCCGGCGCCCTCGCCGGCCGGGAGGAAGGCGTAGACGGTGTGGTCATCCGGGTCCAGACCGATGGTGTGGGCATTCGGCTCGGTCGGGATGGTCTCCACGAGCTCGAGACGCTCGGTGTCCACCACACAGATCACGCCCGGTTCGCCGATCGCCACGTAGAGGTGCCCGAGGCTCGCGTCGTGCATCACGACGTCGGGAGCCCCGGGAATCGGCAGGGCCGCCACCACCGCCCCCGTGTCGCGATGGAGCACGACCAGGGCCCCGCCATCGGCCGCGCAGAACAACCGCTCGGCGTCAATCCACAGCCCGTGTGGGCCCACGGCCGGAACGTCGATTGCCCGGTCGATCCGGAGCTCCTTCGGATGGAGCACGAGGATCTGGGCCGGCTCTCGAATGTTGGCGAAGACCCGATCGCTCGCCTCGTCGTACACCGCCCACCGGGGCCGGCCGGGGAGCGGGATCGTCGCGGTGACCCGGGACCGGTCCAGGTCCACCACCGACACGGTGCAGTTCTCCCGCACCGGCTCGCCAAGGTTCAACACGAAGAGCCGTCCCCTGGCGGGATCGAAGGCCAGCCCGTTTGGGTGCTCGCCCACGCCCACTCGGGCCAGGAGCGCCTCGTCTGAGCACCGGTACACACTTACCTGGGAGGCATCGCGGTCGGAGGTGAACAGCAGATCCTGGGCGGAATCGATCAAGACGCCGGCGACGCCGGGGTGGTCGGGGAGCGACCGGAGGTAGGTGTTCGTGGTGCAGTCGATGACGTCCAACCGATCCGCGCCGGTGTGTGCGACGTACAGGCGCGACGATCCCGATGGATCGCGGTACACGTCGGCGTGATCGAATCCGGCTTTGGGGCCCGCGGGGATCGGAATGAACCCGATCCGGACCAACGACACCCCTACAGCCCCTTCATGAGCAGGCCGGCGGCGCCGGCGAGGAGCACCAGGATCGGTTCCTTGTTCTTGAGGCGCCACACGAACACCAGGCTCGCCGCGAGAATCCCGGCAGTCGGGAGGTCCACCACGGCTTGGCGGGTGAGGACGATGGTCGCTCCGCCGATCGCCCCGGCCGCCGCCGCGGTGGCGCCCTTGACGAAGGCTCGGATCTGGAGGTTGTCCCGGTAGCGGATAAACCACCGCCCCGGGACCACCACGCCTAGGTAGATGGGGGTGAAGATGGCCAAGGTGGCGATGCCCGCCCCGGCCATTCCTCCCACCAAGTAGCCGATGAACGCGGCCGTGATCACCACCGGCCCGGGCGTGATCAGGCCGATGGCCACGGCGTCGAGAAACTGCCGCTCGGTCAGCCAGTGGTGCTGGTTCACCACGCCCTCCCGAAGAAATGGCACGATGGCCAGGCCGCTTCCGAAGATGAAGGCGCCGGCCTTGAGGAAGAACAGACCGAGAGCCACCAACGTCCCGGCGGTGGCGGTCCCGGTTAGCACGCCGAAAGGAACCGCCACCGCGGAGGTAGC